>JAUSKS010000244.1 GCA_030646595.1 Gallionellaceae bacterium
TGTTAATGCGCAAAGACCCGCCGTTCGACATGGAATATGTTTACAGTACTTACTTGCTGGAGTTGGCGGAAAGCCGGGGCGCGCATGTTTTCAACCGTCCGCGGGCGGTGCGGGATCATAACGAGAAACTCGCGATAGCAAAGTTCCCGCAATTCACCGCACCCACGCTGGTGACCCGGCAGCAACACCTGATCCGCGAGTTTCTTGCTGAACATCGCGACATTGTGCTGAAACCGCTCGACGGCATGGGCGGCGCCAGTGTGTTTCGTGTTCACAGCGCTGACCACAATATCAGCGTGATTCTCGAAACCCTTACACAATACGGCACGCGCACGATTATGGCGCAGCGCTATCTGCCCGCAATCGCGCAGGGCGACAAACGTATTCTGCTGATAGCCGGAAAGCCCGTGCCTTACGCGCTGGCACGTATTCCCAAAGCGGGAGAGTCACGCGGTAATCTGGCGGCAGGCGGAACCGGGGTGGCGCAACCGCTGACCACGCATGACCATGAAATCGCCGCAACCCTGGGGCCGGTTTTGTATGCGCAGGGTTTGATGCTGGTGGGGCTGGACGTGATTGGCGATACGCTTACTGAAATTAATGTCACCAGTCCTACTTGCATGGCTGAAATCACCGACCAGACCGGCTTCAATGTGGCGGGGATGATGATTGATGCGCTTGAAAGGGCGGACAAAATATGATCGGAATTTTAATTATTTCTCACGGTAATCTGGGCGACAGCCTGATTCATTGTGCGCACCATGTCATGGGGGGGAATCCGCCACAGCTGACTCATTTGGGTGTCACGGTTCAGGATGATCCCGAGGCCGTTACACTCAAGGCGCTGGAATTGGTGAAGCAACTGGACAGTGGCGACGGTGTGCTGGTACTGAGCGACATTTGCGGCGCAACTCCCTGCAATATTGCTGGCCGACTGGTCAAGCCCGGTAAGGTGGAATGTCTGGCGGGCGTTAATCTGCCGATGCTGGTGCGGGCGCTGACCTATCGCAATGAGCCGCTGACGGCAATGATGGAGAAGGCACTTAGTGGCGGCAAGGAAGGCGCAATGCGTATTTGTCCGGGAGATAGCCATGCAGCATAGAGAAGTTGCAATCATCAACAAGCTGGGCTTGCATGCGCGCGCATCGGCCAAGCTCACTCAATTGGCTGGCCAATTCCTGAGTGAGGTGTGGCTGTCGCGCATTGATAACAAGGACAACAGTGGCCGCAGAGTCAACGCAAAAAGCATCATGGGGGTGATGACGCTGGCCGCGAGCAAGGGTTCCAGCATCAGCATCGAAATCACCGGTGTGGACGAAGCCGAAGCGATGCTGGCGCTGGTGACTCTGATTGGCGATTGTTTCGGAGAGGGTGAATGAGTTTTATCCTGCATGGTGCGGGTGTTTCCGGTGGCATCGCCATCGGTCACGCGCATCTTGCTTCCCACGCTGCGCTGGAAGTGGCGCATTACGTGGTGCCGCGCAATCAGATTGGCAAGGAAATAACGCGACTCGACACCGCTTTTGCGACGGTACGGGGGGAGCTGGAGGCGTTGCAAGTCACTGCAGCCAGCGGGCCTACGTTTGCTGAATTCGCTGCATTTCTTGAATTGCATCGCATGATACTGGACGATCCTACGCTTGCCGCCGCCGCCAAGACCAATATCGCCCAGAGCCAGTGCAATGCCGAATGGGCGCTGACCCAGCAGATGGAGGTGTTACTGGCGCAGTTTGAGCAGATTGAAGACGCTTATTTGCGCGAGCGCAGAACCGACGTAGCCCAGGTGGTGGAGCGGGTGCTGAAAGCCCTGCTGGGTCACCCCGGCTATGTTCCGCCGCCGGTGAAGCGCGATGGCGACAGTATTCTGGTCGCGCATGATTTGAGTCCGGCCGATGTACTCCAGCACAGGCAGCACCGGTTTACCGCCTTTCTCACCGACCTGGGCGGCCCGACTTCGCACACCACCATCGTTGCGCGCAGCCTCAACATTCCCGCCATTGTGGCGTTGCATCATGCACGCCAGCTGATCCACGACAACGACCTGTTGATCGTGGACGGCACACAGGGCGTGGTTATCGTTGACCCCGACGAGAGTGTGCTGTCCGAGTATCGCTTGCGCCAGAGCCAGCGGGAGCTGGAAAAACAGAAACTGAGGCGTATCAAAAGCACCATTTCTGCCACCCTTGACGGGGTCGCAGTGGAGCTGCCTGCCAATATTGAACTGCCGCAGGATGTCGAGCAGGTGAAAGAAAATGGCGCCACCGGCATCGGCTTATTCCGCAGCGAGTTTCTGTTTCTTAACCGCGACACCCTGCCGGATGAAGACGAGCAGTTCGAGGCGTATCGCACCGTGGCACGCAAAATGCGCGACATGCCGGTAACCATACGCACCTTTGATCTGGGTGCCGATAAAAGCATAGATGGGGTCGGCCGGGTTGCAGTCAATCCGGCGTTGGGCTTGCGCGCCATTCGCCTGTGCCTGGCCGAGCCGCAAATGTTTCACACTCAGTTGCGCGCGATTCTGCGGGCTTCACGTTACGGTCAGATACGCATTCTGGTACCGATGCTTTGTAGTGTTTCGGAGTTGGACCAGACGCTGCATTTGATTGAGCGCGCCAGACAAAGTTTGCGCGATGAAAAAATTGCCTTTGACGAAAAAATTCAAATTGGCGGCATGATAGAAATTCCCGCCGCCGCCTTGTCGCTGGATATTTTTATGCGCAAGCTGGATTTTCTGTCGGTCGGCACCAATGACTTGATTCAATACACGCTGGCTATAGACCGTGCCGACGATGCAGTCGCGCATCTTTATGATCCGCTGCACCCGGCGGTGCTGCGACTGGTGGCGCACATCCTGCGCAGCGCCAATCGTGCCAGAAAACCGGTGGCAATTTGCGGCGAGATGGCGGGGGACATGTTGTTTACCCGGTTGTTGCTGGG
>JAUSKS010000088.1 GCA_030646595.1 Gallionellaceae bacterium
TGGCCACTATGGGTGCCGGAGTAGTAGATGTTTCTTTAGTAGGGGTGCTGCATGCAGCCAGCATCAAGGGCAATAGCAATATTAAAACTTTGCGCATGTTCATGTAGACATCCTTAGGTTTTAACCAGTTTCTGGTGGGTATGGATACTCATCAAAATCCCAAAGCCCATCATCAGCGTCACCAGCGAGGTACCGCCATAGCTGATAAGCGGCAAGGGTACGCCCACCACGGGCAGAATGCCGCTCACCATGCCCATGTTGACGAAAGTATAAGTAAAGAACGTAAGCGTGATGCTACCCGCCATCAGGCGCGTAAAATAAGTTGATGCGTTGGCAGTAATGACAAAGCCACGCACGATGACCATCAGATACAGCCCCAGCAGGATCAGGTTACCGAATAAACCAAATTCTTCCGAGTACACCGCAAAAATAAAATCAGTAGTGCGTTCTGGCAAGAAATCGAGATGGGATTGGGTGCCATTCAAGTAGCCCTTGCCGAATATTCCGCCGGAACCCATGGCTATGGTGGCTTGGATTGTATGGTAACCGTGACCGAGTGCATCCTGCATAGGGTCTATTAAGGTACGAATACGTTGCCGCTGATAGTCATGCAACACAGACCATAGCATGGGCGCACTGGCTAAGGCAGCAATCAATAAGGCCAGCATCACGCGCCAGCTAAGTCCAGCCAGAAACAACACATAAAATCCGCTGGCAGCAATCAACATGGTCGTACCCAGATCAGGCTGACGCGCGATCAGAAATACGGGCACCAGCAACAACAAGGTAGCGATGAAATAATTTTTGAGGGTCAGCGTGGCTTCGTGTTTTTCGAAATACCAGGCCATCATCAGTGGCACGGCAATTTTTAATAACTCTGAAGGCTGTATGGTGGTCATGCCGATATCCAGCCAGCGTCGTGCACCATGACTGATTTCGCCAAATAGCGCCACCGCAATCAGCAATACTACGCCCAGCACATAAACTGGCAGCGCAGTGCGCATCAAATAATGCAGCGGCATATTGGCCATCAGCCACAGCACACAGAAGGCCACCAGCATATTGGTCAACTGCCCACCCACCCGGCCCCAGTTACCATCGCTGGCACTATACAATACGATTAAGCTGATCAGCATTAGCAGGCCCAGTTCGGCCATCAATATGGGATCAAGATGGAGAATGAAGCGCTGCCACAAGCGTCGTCTAATCATTTTCTACTCCCGCTTCATCTACCACAGGCAGTGGCTTGGGTATCTTGCCTAACAAATAGTAATCCAATACTTTGCGGGCAATAGGTGCAGCAGTTGAGCTGCCATGCCCGCCATTCTCGACCAGTACTGTCAATGCAATCCTGGGTTGCTGTGCCGGAGCAAAGGCTATAAACCACGCATGATCACGATGTCGTTCCAATACCTGGCTCTCAATATATTTTTCACCTTGCTTCATGCCTATTACTTGGGCTGTCCCGGTTTTTCCTGCTATCTCATAGGGCGCACCTGCGCCTGCCTGTGCGGCAGTGCCTCCAGGCTGGGTGACGGCGACCATTGCACGTTTTACCAGAGCCAAATGTTCACGGTTAAGATTAAGATCGAACTCGGGTTCGGTGCCTAAAGATGTTGACTCCCCGGTTTTAGAACTTTTTATTTCGCGCACCAGATGCGGGTGGTAAGCCACGCCATCATTGGCCAAGGTTGCCGTGAAATAAGCCAGCTGCAATGGCGTGACCAGATTGTATCCCTGCCCTATCCCTACCGACACGGTGTCGCCGGCATACCACTTCTGGTTATAGCGTTTCTGCTTCCATTCTTGTGAGGGCACCAGGCCGGATACTTCGCCTTCCATATCTATGCCGGTTTTTTTGCCGAAACCAAACTGTGACAAAAAACTGTGGATGTTATCAATGCCTAATTCGGTAGCCAGACCGTAATAATAAGTGTCACAGGAAACCACGATGGATTTGAATAAATCCACGCTGCCATGGCCGCCCTTTTTCCAGTCGCGGTATTGATGGCTGCTACCGGGCAAAGTATAGTAGCCCGGATCGCTGATGGTGTAACTGGGTGTACGCTTGTTGTAATACAGCGCGGCCAGTGCCATGAAAGGTTTGATGGTGGAACCGGGCGGATATTGCCCGCGCAAGGCACGATTGTTGAGCGGCACATCGGGCGAATCATTCAGCTCGCTCCAGCTTTGTTCATCAATGCCATCTATGAATAAATTGGGATCGTAGCCGGGCTTGCTGACAAAAGCCAGAATCTCGCCATTGTTGGGATCTATGGCTATCAGCGCACCGCGATAATTGCCGAAAGATTTCTCGGCCACCTCCTGCAATTTGGCATCCAGCGTCAGCACCAGGCTGTTGCCGGATACCGGGGGGGTACGGGATAACACGCGTACACCGCGCGCGCCTGCATCCACTTCCACTTGTTCGATTCCAGTTGTGCCATGCAATTCATTTTCGTAACTTTGCTCGACACCGGTTTTTCCTATGTAATCAGAACCGCGATAATTGGCCGCATCTTCAGTATTTTCCAGTTGCTGAATTTCGCTTTCATTGATACGCCCGATATAGCCGATCAAATGAGAAGTCTGTTCGTGAAAAGGATATTCCCGAAACAAGCGCGCCTTGATTTCTATGCCGGGAAAACGATAGCGTTGCGCTGCAAAACGGGCTACTTCCTCATCGCTTAAACGGCTGCGTATAGGCAGGCTTTCAAAATTTTTACTTTCTACCAATAGTTTCTTGAAACGCTTGCGATCCTTGGGCTGAATATCCACCAGCTTGGCCAGCTCATCAATCACCGCTTCCATGTCATTTACTTTGCTGGGCGTAATTTCCAGGGTGTAGCCGGAATAATTGTGGGCCAGCACCACGCCATTGCGATCCAGTATCAGACCGCGATTAGGCACAATGGGCACGATGGAGATACGGTTATTTTCCGCCAGGGTTTGGTAATGGCTGTGTCGTATTGCCTGTAAATAAACAAAGCGCGTCAGCAACAGAAACAGCATGACCAGCACAAAAATTAAACTGAGTACCAGGCGCAGCCGGAAGTAATAAATTTCGCGTTGGTGATTTTTAAGCTCGACGCGACGATTCATAGCTGATCAGAATTGGCGCGGGGATGGCGCAGGGCCTGTAGTAACAGGGTTAACGGTGCCCATAGCAAAGTTGCCACCACGCAGCCAATAAAATATTCCCAGGCAACATAGCCGCGTAATTGCCAGTGAACCATGGCATAAACAATATAAGAAATTAGCAACAACGGAAAAATCTGCATGGTTTGCTGGCGCAGATCGAACATCTGTACCCGCCGGTGCAACACGATTCCGCCAAAGGCCAATACCGAATAGGCCAAGGCATGTTGCCCAAATAAACTGGCGTCTGCCACATCGGCCAGGATGCCGACCATCCACGCCATGCCTATGCCGACCCGATAAGGTTTATGCGTACACCAATACAGCAACACCAAGGCCACAAAATCTGGCCGTATTGCCAACCAGATGCCATGCCAAGGCAGCCAATTCAGTAATAGCGCTACCAGCAGGCTGGCCGCAATAAAGAAACCGCTAACCGGCAGCAGGAATTCCTGACTCTTGGGAAGATAGCTCACGGATTCCTCCGCTTGTCTTTTTTAAGCTTGACGGTTGTCGGCGTTTCTTCTCCGGCCAGTGGCCGTTCTGGTATCGGGGGCAAGCCAGATAAAATTAATAATTGACGATGTTTGCCCACTCCGGCCAAGGGCGTACATTGGATGCGCGCAAAAGGATAGGCAGGGTCGCGTTCAATACTGCTCACGCTGGCCACCGGCAAGCCTGGTGGGTAAGTGCCATCAATACCTGAGGTCACCAGCACATCCCCTTGTTGGATATCCGAACTGATAGGCATATAGCGCAGCGCCAAATCCCCTGTGCCAGAGCCGAACACCACTGCGCGCAAACCATTGCGCAAAATTTGCACGGGTACTGCGTGATCCTTGTCAGTAATCAGGGTGACTTCACTCAAGGCAGGATAAGTACGGGTTACCTGGCCGACGATACCGCTATCATCCATGACAATTTGGCCAGCCAGCACATTAGCACTCATCCCTTTGTCCACTAACATCTTGCGTTTAAAAATATCACGCTCGACATATACAATCTCGGCCAATTGCATGGGGTAGTTGGCTTTCTGCTGCACCTGCAACAGGCTGCGCAAATGCGCATTCTCTAACTGTAATACTTGTAATTGTTGTAATTGCGCGCCATCCAGCAAGTGCTGCTGGGTCATTTGGGCATTGCTGCGCACCAGCTCGGTCTGGGTAACGATATAAGCGCTGGTCCCATGCCAGACCTCACTTGGCCAGGTGGCTACCCGCTGCAAAGTATGGATGGGAATGGAAAGAATAACGCGGGCAAACTCAAGATATTTGTAACGAGCATCTACAAACATCAGCAACACCGACAACAGCGCAAAGAAAATCAAGCGTACCGAAGCGCTGGGGCCGCGATTAAAAAAACGGAAGGATTGGGTATGTTCCATGGTCAGGTGTCAGGGATCAGGTGTCAGGAATCAGGATGGTTGTCGCCGCTGTGCGGCGCAAATTTAATAGGCGGCACAGCCGCACAAAAACCCTGATTCCTGATTCCTGACACCTGATTCCTGACCTAATCGCTGGTAAAAATGCCGCTGTATTTATCCATCTTGTCCAGCGCCTTACCGGAACCACGCACTACGCAGGTGAGCGGATCTTCGGCAATGACCACTGGCAAGCCGGTTTCTTCCATCAGCATGCGATCAATGTCGCGCAACAATGCGCCGCCGCCGGTCAACACCATGCCTTTGCTGGCTATGTCTGCGCCCAGTTCAGGCGGCGTTTGTTCCAGCGCAGTTTTAACTGCGCTGACGATGCTGTTGAGAGGATCAGTCAAGGCTTCCAGAATTTCATTGCTGGAAATGGTGAAGCTGCGTGGCACACCTTCGGCCAGATTGCGCCCAGTCACTTCCATCTCGCGCACTTCGCTACCAGGGAATGCAGAACCAATTTCTTTTTTGATTTGTTCCGCCGTCGTTTCACCGATCAACATGCCATAGTTGCGGCGGATGTAATTGATGATGGCTTCGTCCAGCTTGTCGCCGCCTACGCGCACAGAACCGGAATAGACTGCGCCGCCCAAGGAAATAACGCCCACTTCAGTCGTGCCGCCGCCTATATCAACCACCATGGAGCCGGTCGCCTCTTCCACCGGCAAGTCAGCGCCTATCGCCGCTGCCATCGGCTCTTCTATCAGCTCCACGCGGCGCGCACCTGCACCATAAGCGGATTCACGTATGGCACGACGTTCCACCTGTGTCGAGCCACAGGGTACGCAAATAACAATGCGCGGGCTGGGACTGAAAATGCCGGATTTATGCACACGCTTTATAAATTGTTTGAGCATCTGCTCGGTCACAGTGAAGTCGGCAATTACGCCGTCTTTCATCGGGCGGATGGCGGTGATGTTACCCGGTGTGCGGCCCAGCATTTGTTTGGCCGCCAGCCCGACTTGTTGTATCACCTTCTTGCCGTTAGGCCCGCCCTCCTGGCGGATGGCGACGACTGAAGGTTCATTTAGCACGATACCTTTGCCGCGTGCCCAGATTAGTGTATTGGCCGTGCCCAGATCGATCGCCAGGTCGTTGGAAAAATAGCCATCAAAAAACTTGAAAACAGACATAAATAAATCCCGAAATAGTAAAATGCCCGATGGCAAAAGGCCCGGAATAGTAAAGACCCCCCAATATGAATGTCCAGCAAGCATAAAAATAGGGCTAACTGGTACTTTATGATACCCTCACCACCACTTTAAATAAAGCATATTAGGCTATGTCCCTCACTCTAGACGATGTCCACAAAGTCGCCCGTTTGGCGCGGCTGGCCGTAAGCGCCGAGGAAGCCCAACTTGCGCAAAGCCAATTGACCAATATTTTTGGGCTGATTGCGGAAATGCAGGCCGTTGATACGCAAGGCGTAGCGCCGATGTCGCATGCCCAGGATGTTACCCAGCGCCTGCGTGAAGACAAAATAACCGAAACTAATCAGCGCGAACTATTGCTATCCCTTGCACCACAAGTTGAAAAAGGGCTATATCTGGTTCCACAAGTCATCGAATAAAAGCACTTATCATGTTTAATTCCAGTTTGCAGCAGCTAGCCGCTGCCTTGCACAGCAAAAAAATTTCCAGCATTGAGTTGACTCAATTATTTCTTGATCGCATCGCTGCGCTCAACCC
Source organism: Gallionellaceae bacterium (assembly GCA_030646595.1). Taxonomy (GTDB): domain Bacteria; phylum Pseudomonadota; class Gammaproteobacteria; order Burkholderiales; family Gallionellaceae; genus Nitrotoga. The sequence goes on from JAUSKS010000088.1 coordinate 6,253, forward strand.
TAAGCTCAATGCTTACATCACGGTCAACCCGGAGCTGAGTCTGGCCCAGGCCCGTGCCGCCGATGTCCGTATCGCGGCAGGCAAAGCGGTAGCATTGACCGGCATTCCCATTGCCCAAAAAGATATTTTTTGCGCGCAAGGCTGGCGTACTACTTGTGGCTCGAAAATGCTGCACAATTTTATTGCGCCTTACGATGCGCACGTCATTTCACAATTCAACCAGGCTGGCGCAATCAATCTGGGCAAGACCAATATGGACGAATTCGCGATGGGCTCCAGCAATGAGACTTCGTATTTCGGCCCGGTGAAAAACCCTTGGGACGATAGCAAAGTCCCCGGCGGCAGTTCCGGCGGCACCGCCGCCGCCGTGGCCGCGCGCCTGTGTGCGGCAGCTACCGGCACCGATACTGGCGGCTCCATCCGCCAACCTGCCGCGCTGTGCGGCATCTCCGGCCTCAAGCCCACCTATGGCGTGGTGTCGCGCTACGGCATGATCGCCTTTGCCTCTAGTCTGGATCAAGCGGGGCCGATGGCGCGCAGTGCCGAAGATTTGGCGCTGCTGCTGAATGTCATGGCGGGATACGATGAACGTGATTCAACCAGCTTGCCACGCGCTACGGAAGACTATGCGCGCGATCTGGGCAAGTCACTTGCCGGATTACGTATAGGCCTGCCCAAGGAATTTTTTGCGCAAGGCTTGAGCAATGAAGTTGCCCAAGCAGTGGAGGCCGCCATTGCCGAATACAAAAAACTGGGTGCAACTGTAGTTGACATCAGCCTGCCCAACTCGCGCCTGTCTATTCCGGTGTATTACGTGCTGGCACCGGCAGAAGCGTCGAGCAATCTCTCGCGCTTTGATGGTGTGCGCTATGGTTACCGTGCGCCGGAGTATGGCAACTTGGCCGACATGTATGAAAAAAGCCGCGCCCAAGGTTTTGGCGCGGAAGTAAAGCGCCGTATCATGATAGGCACGTATGTGTTATCGCACGGCTATTACGACGCCTATTATTTACAGGCGCAAAAAATACGCCAACTGATTGCACAGGATTTTGTCGAGGCTTTCCAGCACTGCGATGTCATCATGGGGCCGACCACGCCCACCACCGCTTTTAATCTGGGCGAAAAAGGCGACGACCCGGTGCAGATGTATTTGTCCGACATTTATACCATCGCCGTCAACCTCGCCGGCCTGCCCGGTATGTCCATCCCGGCAGGATTTGGCAGCAACAACATGCCCATAGGTTTGCAAATCATTGGCAATTATTTTGATGAGGCGCACATGCTGAATGTGGCACATCAATATCAGCAGGTGACGGACTGGCATTCACAAGTGCCACAAGGAATTTAAGGTTAGCCATGCCTTGGCCTGATGATTACATTCTATATTCCATCAGCGTGGAGGATATACGTCGGGTCGCTAAAGAAGAGCATTTCCGTGAGCTTACGGATGCAGAAATCAAACAGATTGGCGATAAGCTTGGAGATTATATCGGGTGGTATGATGCAGCCTTAATGGCTATTGGGGAGGTTGCGCCTGATGCTGCCAATACCAAGGAAGAAGACGATGAATAAGCCAAGTGATATACCCAGCTTTACTATTTCATCTGCTTTCTCAACCTCTAAACAAGCAGTTTTGTTTGAAGGAGATTGCCTCAAATTGCTGTCAAAAATACCGAACGACAGCATGCGTTTGGTCATTACTTCCCCCCCTTACAATCTTGGAAAATCTTATGAGCGCAAGGGGGACTTGGAAAAATATCTGGCTTGGCAGGACAAAGTAATTGCAGAGTGTATTCGCGTCCTTCATCCAGAGGGGAGTATTTGTTGGCAAGTGGGCAATTATGTGCATGAGGGTGCCATCGTTCCTCTTGATATTGCTCTGTACCCCTCTTTTGCGCAACGCGGTTTGAAATTGCGCAACCGAATTGTTTGGCATTTTGAGCATGGCCTACATTGTTCTCGTCGCTTATCTGGGCGGCACGAAACCATCTTGTGGTTCACAAAATCAAATAGCTATTTATTCAATTTGGATCCTATTCGGGTGCCTCAAAAATATCCCGGCAAGAAGTATTTCAAAGGCCCCAAGGCTGGGCAATACTCATGTAATCCACTTGGTAAAAATCCAGGGGACGTATGGATCATTCCAAATGTTAAAAATAATCATGTGGAAAAAACATTGCATCCTTGCCAGTTCCCGGTCGAACTGGTGGAGCGCTTGGTATTGTCAATGACTAAAGAAGGTGATTGGGTTCTGGATCCATTTGCCGGAGTAGGCTCCTCTCTTGCCGCTGCGCTCAAACATGGAAGGCGGGCGGTTGGAGCAGAATTGCTTTCAGAATATTGCAAGATTGCCAGAGAGCGGATGCAGCAAGGGACAAGCGGGTTCCTGAAGTCGCGTCCCATGAATCAGCCAGTTTATGACCCAGCCAAAGCAGGCCGTTCCCTGACTACGTATCCAGCAAGCCAAGCGCAGACGGCCAAACAACTCCGTTTGTTGGACAGCGGCAAGAAAAAATACGAGGTGACGCATGAAGATCGTTGAAACCTACTCACACTTAAACGGCTTGGAATATCTGATGGTTCATCGTCCAAGCTTATGGAAAGAAGTCCAGCAAGTTATAAAAATGGTTGATGCTAAAGTCTGTCGGACAAAAGTTAGCAAGGAAGTCCGTATGCAGGGGGAGTTGAAATACAGCCCTATTGAAATGAACAAAAAATTCACCGAATTGCTGGGTGACAAAAACTGGAAGGAAAGCCGAGTTTCCTATTGGGTTACCCGTGGAGAAAAGCTGATTCGCAGCACAATGGCGCTTCCTCCGGAAGAACAAAAAAAGCAGATAGAAGCTGCTGGTGAGCATCCCATTTTCAGTTATAACCAAACTGATTTTGTAAAAGAACGGGTTGCTATCGAAGTGCAGTTTGGGAAATATGCGTTCGTAGCATATGACCTATTTGTCAAACATCTTGCTTTTTATGTGCGCGACGAAATTGATGTCGGCATCGAGATTTTGCCAATGAAATCACTACAGTCGGAAATGTCATCCGGCCCCGGTTATTATGAAGGTGAGCTATATAACGTAATCCGCAATGGGCGCGGCGTACCTGCCGTGCCTCTAGTCATGATCGGCGTTGCGCCTTAACGGTACTTCAGGAACATTATATATGCAATGGGAAATTGTCATCGGGTTGGAAATCCATACTCAACTCTCCACCAACAGTAAAATTTT
>JAUSKS010000091.1 GCA_030646595.1 Gallionellaceae bacterium
CGCTACTGGCCGCATGTCGATGCTCCGCGTCACTTAACCTTGATTCCGATGAGGCTTCTCGCGCTGAAACTGGAAACCTTGGGAATGAAAGCAGAGTTGCTGACCACGACTGACCGTGGGAGTTTAGGATGGAATACCTTCGGATGGGAATATTTCTTCGCCAACTGGAGTTCTCAGCCCTTGCTCAAAAAAGCATTGCGTCTGACAGGGCGGTTCATAAGCCTATTGTTTAGCCCGATAGAGCGCATGGAAGGTAGGGGCAGTGCCTATACGGTGGTTTTCAGGAAGGATTCCTGAGATGAAATTTTCAGTATTGCTGCCAACCCGGAATCGGCTGGATTTGCTCTCCTATGCTATAGAGACGGTCAGGAGGCAAGATTATTCGGATTGGGAAATCATCATTTCAGATAATTATTCCGAAGAAGATATTGCTGGTTATGTGCACTCACTTAATGACCTGCGCATAAAATATTTTCGCACCGAAAAATTTATTCCTGTCACTGACAACTGGAATAATGCGCTCGATAAAAGCGAGGGCGATTATGTGATCATGTTAGGGGATGATGATGGTTTGATGCAGGGCTATTTTTCAGTGCTAAGCAGAGTGATCGCAGAATATGGCGCACCGGATTTTATTTACACCAGCGCATATCTTTATGCTTATCCCGGAGTGATTCCAGGTTGCCCACAGGGCTTCCTGCGTTCATATAGCACTAGAAAACTTTTTCAATCGGCACAAAAACCGTTCTGGCTGGAGAAAAGCAAAGCCGTTGAACTGGTTAAACACTCCCTGAACTTCAAAGTATCCTTTGACTACAACATGCAGTTTTCTCTGGTTAGCAGAAAGCTTATTCGGGGCATGGAGAAACGTGGCTCGTTCTACCAGTCCCCCTACCCGGACTATTATGCCTCTAACGCAATGATGCTGGGGGCGGACAAGATTCTGGTTGTTCCACAACCCCTGGTGACCATAGGGATCAGCCCTAAATCATTTGGATTTTATTACTATAATGATTCGGAAAGTAAAGGCAATGAATTTCTGAAAAATATTCCCGATTCCAATATGGCTCATCGGTTGGAGCAGGTAGTACTTCCCGGTACCGATATGAATACTTCATGGCTGTTGTCCATGGAAACGCTGGCCACTAATTTTAGCGAGAGAGGGGATGTAAGTGTCAATTATGACCGCTATCGCCTGCTTCAAATTTGTGCTGTTTTTGCCAAGGCTATACTGAAAAAGCCCGACGCCTTAACAACTGTTCGGACATTGCAGGGCAGGATGACCAAGCGTGAGCAGGTACTGTATGGTGTGCCGTTATCTATGATGGCATCTCTGTCTCGGATACTTTCTGAACGCTACCGCATATTTCTTGCCAAGCTGGTAATTTTTGCCACAGGTTCTCATCCCAGATTTTTTTCACCAAGGATAAAGGGAAAATTCAGCACGATCCTCGATGTTTTTGAGCAGGTTGCGCCGGCACCTGATCGCGCGGAGAAAGCAGGCTAGTTGATGACCCAATCAAACACACCTAACGGACATGGCGACCGCGCCAACCCGAATGATGAAGGTCGCGGTCGCCGTGTCCGTTCCCTCTCTCCTACCTCTCCCCCAGAGGGGGAGAGTGATAAGGTGTCGCTGCGCGACGCTCATGTTAAAGTGAGTGTTTGTATTCCCACCTATAATACTGCGGAATATCTTGGGCAGGCCATAGAGTCTGTACTGGAACAAAATTATCCGGATTTTGAAATTGTGATCGTGGACAACTGTTCCACTGATCAGACCGATGCGCTGGTTAGTACCATGTTAAAGGCGGGCAATGGCAACATTCGTTTTTTCAAAAACGAGACTAATATCGGCCTGGTTGGCAACCTGAACCGATGTCTGGACCATGCAACAGGAGCCTATGTAAAATTTTTGTGTGCGGATGATTTGCTGTTACCTGGATGTCTGCAACAGATGGCGGCAGGGCTTGATTCGCACCAGTCGGTAAAACTGGTCAGCAGCAGCAGGCTGTTGATTGATGAGCACGGCAATCACTTGGGAGCCAGGGAATATGCGGCCGGAGATACCATAGTGCCCGGCCATCAGGCGATTACCCGCTGTCTGTTTGGCGGCAACTATATCGGCGAGCCTACCGCTGTCATGTTCCGGAAAAATGATTTGAAAGGTTATTTCCGCGAAGATATGCCACAGCTTTCGGATATGGAGATGTGGTTTAAATTACTGGAACAGGGCGATTTGCTAAACCTGGCCAAGCCATTGTGCGCTATCCGTTCGCATGCAGCGCAAATGACGCATGCCAATGTCCGGTCGAGCCGGATAGTTGAGGACAATATAAAAATTTTCGATATTTATTCGCCCAAGCCATACTTGAAAACCACCCTGCTTTTGTCATTGCGGCATAAATTGCTGATGACCTATAGGGTCTGGAAGTCCAGAAAGTATCTACTGGATGGCGAGAAAAAAATGGTCTTGAGCCGGTATGCCAGCAGATGGGCATATCCGCTGATGCCTGTGGTATGGCTTATGCTGGAGCTAAAGAAGCGGCTGGCAGGTTGAGAACATAATCCGCCTGTAAAGTTGTCAGGCACAGCACTCAATGAGGAGATTTTTTTGCGGGATATATCGATCTCGGTGGTAAGCCATTTGCAAGGCCGATTGGTGAAAATGTTGCTGGCCGATATTGAAAAATTCTGCAAAGCTTGCTCAATAGAGCTGATACTCACCCTTAATTTACACGAGGAATTGGAATTTTCTCCGGATAGCTTTTCTTTTCCGGTTCGCGTCGTTCGCAATGCCAGGGCACAGGGATTTGCCACTAATCATAATCAGGCATTTGCGCACGCGACCGGGAGTGTTTTTTGCGTGGTCAATCCGGACATTCGTTTGAATGACGATCCCTTTCCAGCATTGCTGACTTGCCTGCAACTCTCTGCTGTGGGTGTGGTAGCGCCCGTTGTTACGGGAGAGAACGGCGCGTTGGAAGACAGCGCCCGACATTTCCCCACCCCATTCAAAATATTGTGCAAATTTTTCGGTGGATGCAGCGGCGGCGACTATATAGTAAAAGACGAGATTATTTTTCCAGATTGGGTAGGCGGCATGTTTATGCTGTTTCCACGGCGCGTATTCGAGACACTGAGGGGATTTGATCAGCGCTATTTTCTTTACTATGAAGATGTGGATCTGTGCGCCAGGCTGGGATTGCATGGCTATAAAGTGGCCCTGTGCCCAGATGCCAGGGTCATCCATCAGGCGCGTCGTGACAGCCATCGTCAGGTTAAATATTTGAAATGGCATTTGACCAGCATGCTGCGGTTTTTCTGTTCGGCATCCTTCCTGAAAATTTTCTGCCTGCGTTTGCTCAGGAAATATCCTACAGGGGCAACCTGACAGCCATGTTATTTTTAATTACCGGGGCCAGTGGTTTTGTTGGCAAATCACTTTGTGCTGAGTTGCTGCGGCAAGGCAAATCCGTTCGTGCGGCAGTGCGCTCAACGCATTCATCGATGAAAAATACTGAAGTCGTCCCGGTTGGCTCGATTAACGGCGAGACGAGTTGGACGGATGTACTGCACGGAGTAGATATTGTTGTTCATCTTGCTGCGCGTGTGCATGTTATGCAAGATACTGTTGCCGATCCTTTACTTGAATTCTGCAAGGTCAATCTGCATGGCACAAGCAATCTGGCACGACAGGCAGCGCATGCTGGAGTCAAGCGCTTCATTTATGTCAGTTCGATCAAAGTGAACGGTGAAGAAACGCAGAATACTAAAAAATATTCAGAAACTGACATCCCCGCACCGCAAGATGCCTATGCGGTTTCCAAATGGGAAGCGGAGCAGGCACTGCATCGCATCGCACGTGAAACCAGTCTGGAAATAGTGATTTTGCGGCCCCCTTTGGTATACGGCCCAGGCGTGAAAGGAAACTTTGCGCACATGCTGGCGACAGTTGCGCGGAGTATCCCTTTGCCACTGGCTAGTGTGCATAACCAGCGCAGCTTGCTTTATGTAGCTAACCTGGTCAGCGCTTTAATAACGGCAGCGACTAATCCATCTGCAGCGGGCCAGACTTATCTAGTGAGCGATGGAGAGGATATTTCCACTCCTGAATTGTTGCGGTGTCTGGCATCAGCAATGGCAGTGCCTAGCCATTTAATACCTTTCCCACTGGTGTTATTGAGAGGAGCAGGACGTGTACTCGGTAAGCATATTCAATTGGAACGATTAATGGGCTCGTTGCAAATAGATAGTGATAAAATCCGCCGCGACCTCAACTGGATCCCTCCTTACTCCTTGCAACAAGGCTTGCAAGCGACAGCGGAGTGGTATCAAAATAAAACATGACACATTACGCACCACTGATTGCCGCCTTGGTTACCATGCTGTTAGCTGCCATTCTGTTATTCAGCAAGGCTGGAAAAAGCATGCAGGATATTCCTAACGAACGTTCCCTGCACGATACGCCTGTGCCACGCATAGGCGGAATGGCGGTGATGGCGGGCATACTGTCTGCCTGGGCCTTGATGGTGATGTCCTGGGTGTGGTGGATAGTATTACCGCTGCTGCTCTTGTTTGCCATTTCCATCCTGGACGACATACGTGGTTTGCCCGTACAGCAGCGCTTATTGGCGCACATCGTTGCGGCTATTTTTTTAATCATCGGTTCGGGCGCGGTTGCACATAGCATCATGTTAGGGTTGCTGCTAGTGGCGTGCGTGGTGTGGATGACCAATCTCTACAATTTCATGGATGGTTCAGATGGCCTGGCCGGTGGCATGACATTCTTTGGTTTTACCATGTATGGTGTGGGTTCGCTGATGCACGGTGATGAGATACAAGCCATGCTGAATTTCTCGATTGGTGCGGCGGCGCTGGGGTTCCTTTATTATAATTTTTATCCAGCCAAGGTGTTCATGGGTGATGCAGGTTCCATCCCGCTAGGTTTTCTGGCTGCCGCGATGGGGCTGTGGGGCTGGCAACAAGGACATTGGCCCGCATGGTTCCCGCTGCTGGTATTTTCCCCTTTTGTGATGGACGCCACGATTACCTTGCTGAAGCGTACCTTACGCGGAGAAAAAATCTGGCATGCGCATCGTGAACATTATTATCAGCGTTTGGTACAACTGGGCTGGGGACACCGCAATACCGCCTTGCTGGAATTTTCCTTGATGTTTGCAGCAGGGGCCTCTGCGCTTGTTGGCTTGCGCTATGCACCCAGTACACCGTGGCTGTTGCTGGGGGTGTGGGGTGGCGTGTATGCAGTTCTGATGTTGATTCTGGATAGCTACTGGAAAGCAAAACGGGGGCATGTTGCTTAAATTTGATCCGCGTACTGTGCTGGCCATATTGCATGATTTAGTGGCAGCGGCATTTGCCTGGAGCTTCGCTTATTTATTACGCTTCAATTTCGAACCGCCCGTCAATTTTATTGACGAGATGATGCGCACCTTGACCTGGGTAGCCCCGCTGCAGAGTGTTATTTTCTGGTGCTTCGGCTTGTATCATGGGTTGTGGCGCTATGCCAGCGTCACTGATTTGCGCCGGATTTTCCTGGCCGTGCTGACGGCTGCTGCATTGATCCCCTTGGTGCTGTGGATGTTCCGCATCAGCGCGGTCGTGCCGCGTTCGGTACTGGTGATCAGCCCCGTGTTGCTATTACTGCTGATGGGCGGCAGTCGCTTGATTTACCGGCTATGGAAAGAGCAGGGTTTATATAGAAATTTTAAATTGGCGGGCGAGCCAGTACTGGTGTTAGGGGCAGGCGATGCGGCAGTCAATTTGTCCAAAGAATTAACACGCAGCCAAGAGTGGCATCTGGTCGGGTTTCTGGATGATGAAGCAGGCAAGCATGGGCATACCATTAATGGTATACGGGTGCTGGGCGCACTGGATTCCTTGCCACAATGGGCGCAACGGCTGGGGGTGCAGCAGGCCATTATTGCCATGCCGTCGGCCTCACATGCAGTACGCAAACGCGCAATTGATTTTTGTAATCAGGCAGGCATAAAAGTACTCACGGTCCCGTCGTTTGATGATTTGCTAAGCGGACGTGTTGCCATTTCGCAATTGCGCCGGGTAGAGCTGGATGATTTGCTGGGACGTGATGCAGTGCAGCTGGATACTGCCGGGCTGCATGCGCTGCTTACCAACAAGGTGGTGCTGGTAACGGGCGCAGGTGGCTCCATAGGTTCGGAATTGTGCCGCCAGATTGCGCTGTTTAAACCACGCACTTTGGTACTGTTTGAGCTGAGCGAATTTGCGCTATACAAAATGGAGCAGGAGCTGAGTATGAAATTCCCGGCTCTTGATATTGCTTGCCAGATTGGTGATGTACGCGATACCGCGCGCCTGGATCAAATATTCGATGAGTATAAACCGGCTGTGGTTTTTCACGCGGCTGCTTACAAACATGTGCCGCTCATGGAACAACATAATGCCTGGCAAGCGATCCGCAATAATGTGTTGGGTACCTGGTCGGTGGCCACTGCTGCGCAGCGGCACGGCGTGGTTAAATTTGTCCAGATATCCACTGACAAGGCGGTTAATCCCACCAATGTAATGGGGGCCAGCAAGCGCTTGGCAGAGATGGTATGTCAGGGTTTGCAAGCACCCTCTCCCCCTACCCCTCTCCCCAAGGGAGAGGGGAAAAATAAAGCCCCTCCCCCTAGGGGGGAGGGGTTGGGGAGAGGGTCAGATTCAACCGAAGCAGGCATCCGCTTTGTCATGGTGCGCTTCGGCAATGTACTGGGTAGCACCGGCAGTGTCATTCCTAAATTCCGCGAACAGATTGCCCAGGGCGGGCCGATTACCGTCACCCATCCGGAGATCACGCGCTATTTCATGTCTATCCCGGAAGCGGCACAGCTGGTCTTGCAGGCTGGATTAATGGGTAAAGGCGGCGAGATTTTTGTATTGGATATGGGCGATCCGGTGAAAATTGTCGATTTGGCCAGGGATCTGATACGGCTTTCCGGCCTGAGTGAAGAGGAAATAAAAATCGAGTTTACCGGCTTGCGCCCAGGCGAAAAATTATATGAAGAATTGCTGGCCGATAGCGAACACACTTTACCTACGCCGCATCCCAAATTGCGTATTGCCCAGGCGCGTAAAGTAGATGCAGCTTTACTGAAAGATATACTGGCAGCGATTGATACGCGCGCTACACTGAGTGATGCCCAGGCAAAAAGTTTCCTGGAACAATGGGTAGTGGAATATCAGCCAGATCAAACACTGGCTGTTAAATAACAATTGATCGCATGATTATCGCCAGGCTGTTTTCCTTTTTCCGCTTGTTGTCGCGCTGGAGTGTTATTACCTTAGGCGTAGCTATTCCCTTATCTACAGCGCTGGATAATATACTGCTGGGTCTTTTATTGATGCTGGTGTTAGTCAGTAATAGCCGCGATGTGTGGCTTACCCTTAAACATAATTCGGTGGCGCGCGCTTGCATCCTGCTATTTGCTGCCTTGCTGGTTGGTACAGCCTATGGTCATGCTTCGCTCAAGGAAGCGGTAGGTACACTGAGTAAATATGCTGACCTGGCCTTGGTACCCTTGCTCATGGTTGCCATGCGTACCACTGAAACACGGCAGCGCATCATGCTGGGATTTCTGACTACCATGTTGATTACTGCGGTGCTGTCATGGCTGGTGGGTTTGCATATTCTGCCGGTGACTCAGTGGATGTGGCGAGGATGTTCTCCGGAAAATCCGGCCATATTTCGTAGCTCAATTACGCAAAGTATTTTGATGGCCTATGCGGCTTATATACTGGCTTTGCAAGCACGTGATGCGCTTCTTCCAAGGACTAGATGGCTGTTGGCTGGTCTGGCCGTAGTGGCAGGTAGCGATGTGTTATTCATGGTGCAGGGCAGAACGGGATATCTAGTCATGTTGGCACTGCTGATCTATTTTATATGGACTACAGCGGCCCAGCGTTTTAACAGACAGGGACGTAATATTGGCTGGCGGACTGGTGCAGGTATCAGCATACTGTCCCTTGTTTTGGTTATGAGCACCTATCTAATTTCGCCTCGCTTGCATCAGCAGATGGACAAAATAGTAACTGAATTTCAGGCATGGCAACCTAATACGGCTAACGAAACATCTACTGGCGAGCGGCTGGAGTTTTATTACAATACACAGGCGATAATCAAGCAGCATCCCATGTTGGGTGTCGGTACCGGCGGTTTTTATGCCGCCTATGCGCAGCAGATAGAGGGTAAGGGATTGATACCTACCCGCAATCCCCATAATGAGTATTTATTAATTACAGCGCAGCTAGGCTTGGCGGGCCTTGCGCTGATGTTTTACCTGTTCTATACCCAGTGGCAACAAGCGGCTAAATTAGCGGGGCCATTCCAACAAAATGCAGCTCGCGGCTTGCTGCTATCGGTGGCTCTGGCCAGCCTGTTCAACTCGCCCTTGCTCGATCATACCGAAGGATTATTTTTTGCTTTCATGAGCGCATTATGGTTTGTTGATCTCGGTACAGACAAAAAATATGCCTAGTCTGTCCGTTATCATCATCACCAAAAATGAGGCCGCCAATATTCGTGCTTGCCTGGAATCGGTAACATGGGCAGACGAAATCATCGTGGTGGATTCTGCCAGCCAGGATGATACCGTTGCCATTTGCCGTGAATTCACCCCACTGGTTTATAACCATGACTGGCCAGGCTTTGGCGCACAAAAAAATCGGGCATTAAGCTATGCCAGCAAGGAATGGATATTGTCACTGGATGCAGATGAACGCGTTACCCCGGAGCTGCGACATCATATAGTCAGCGCAATGACGGCTGCGCAGCACGATGGCTATTACCTGCCACGACGGTCGCAATTCTGTGGCAAATTTATCCGGCACTGCGGCTGGTATCCCGATTATGTCCTGCGCCTGTTCAAGCGTGGTAAGGGAGCGTTTTCCAATAATCTGGTGCATGAAAGTGTGGTGCTCGATGGGACCATCGGCAAGTTAAGCGAACCATTGCTGCATTACAGCTATCGCACTGAAGCAGATGTGCAGCGCAAGGTGGAACATTATGCAACGGCAGCCGCAGTGCAGATGTTTCAAGCCGGAAAAGTTGCAAGCAGGTTCGATGCGCCGCTGCGCGCAGGCTGGGCATTTTTACGCACCTATGGTTTGAGGTTGGGGTTTCTGGATGGGCAAGCCGGATATGCCATCGCCTGTATGAACTTACGCACGACTTATCTAAAATATCGCAAACTCGAAGCCTTATCTAAGCCCAAGGTTAGCTGAGCGCGCGTTTTACCTTGCTGCGCAGCATCTGCCAGCGCAGCTCGTACGTGTCTTGTGGCTCTGCCAGTATCAGTGCAGTTGCTGGCTGGCCGCGCCGCAAATAGTAATAATCAAAAACCGATTGGCGCAATCCCCATTTGTGCAAGAATTGTTTGCTGCCATCGTTCTTTTTTACCTTGCCGGTCGATTTGCACTGGAAGTGATAGACCAGCGCATCGCCTACACCCAGAAAAATACGGCAGCCTGCATGCCAGAGTTTCATTGAAAAATCATTGTCGCTGCTCATGCCGGGTGAGAACTCACTGCTGTAACCCCCCACCTTGAACCACCAGCGTTTGCTGACCAGCGTTGGTGGCCAGGTAGCACCATACCAATCTGCCTTGTGATGTTGCGGTAATTCTGCGAGCAGTTTTTCTTCATCAAAACTGTCCACATCGCTGCCATAATCACGCACAATTACACAAGGATTGTGCGTATTTCGCGGCTCTATCATGGTGCCAGAGAGCATAAATAGATCGGTGTCCAATTGTTTCAGTTTATGGACCAGTGCGCTATCCCAACCTGGGCAGCAATACATATCGTCATTCAGATATAGCAGGTAATCCTGCGTGGCATGCATTGCCGCCTCGTTTACCGCCAGGCAGATGCCTATATTCTGTGGGGAAGCAGTATGCGTGATGTTTTGCTGGCGTACCCAGTCCAGCGTACCGTCACTGCCATCGTTAACATGCACAATGATTTGGTGCGTGTAGGCAGAATTCTGCCGGATACTGGACAGGCACAATTGCAGCAGCGCAAGGTTGTTCCAGCTGGGGATGATGATGGAGAACATGTATATCCTGCGCAATAAAAATCGAGTCCGCTTGTTATACTATCTGGATAACCAAGTGGGCCAAGGTATGCATTTTATAACGGTGCCGCATTATTCAGGGAAAGAATGAAAATAATTCACATTGTCAGGCGCTATGGGCCAGTCGGCGGAATGGAACGCTATGTCTGGGAGCTCACGCATGAGCTGGCAAAACTCGGACATCAGATACAGGTGCTATGTGAATATTGCGCGGCTGAGAAACCGCAGGGAATAGCGGTACATGAATTGGGAAAAATGGTCTATCGCCCGCGCTGGTTTTATTATTGGCGTTTCGGTCGCCGTGTGGCACGGTGGTTGCGCACCTATCCGCAACCCGGATGGTTGATCCACAGCCATGAGCGTGTAGGCATACATCAGATCACCACCTTTCATGGGCCGCCCTTTGCTTCAGTGCGTGAGCGGCCGTGGTGGAAAAAAGTCTCGCTGCGGGTGGCCATGCAGCTCTATATGGAGCGACGCGAGTTACGTATACCCCAAAGTATTGTGCCCAATTCTCGGATTATTTCTCACCAGTTAACGCACTACTACCCGGAATATGCACACAAGCTCAGTTCGCCCATTGTGCCGGGTGTGTTATCTGGTGTGATGAGAATAGCGCACAAAATACCTGCTGACGGGGGCATTATCGGCTTTATTGGCAAAGAATGGCGGCGCAAAGGCTTACCGCTGGCCGTTGAAATTGTTGCCCAGCTCAGACGTACCCGGCCCCAATTGGAGATATGGGTAGTGGGTCCTGAGGCGCAAGAAATACAACACCTGTTTGCAGATTGGCAAGGTGGCTATCGCTTATTAGGCTGGCGTAGCGATAGGGAATATTTGCAGCAGATAGATGTGTTGCTCCACCCGGCCAAGGCCGAGCCTTACGGCATGGTCATCAGCGAAGCCATGGCGGCGTGCGTACCGGTGGTGGTGTCGGATAGGTGTGGAGCGACAGATCAAATTGAGGCTGATTCAGGTAGCGATCTTATCGCTGACACATTCCATCGCTGAATGGGGCGCTGCGGTGCAGCAACAATTATCACGCCCCTCTGCGCCGCAGCGTTTTGCACGAGACTGGCAACAGGTGGCAAAGGAATATGAAACGCTCTATTCTTTACGTCAAACTTGATGGAAGATCATGGCACGATATGCGATAGGTGATATCCAGGGCTGTTACGCTGAGTTGCAGCAGATGCTGGCGCTGATAAATTTTGATCCCGCAATAGACACGCTGTGGCTGGTAGGCGATCTGGTAAACCGCGGCCCGGGTTCTTTGGAAGTGTTGCGCCTGGTGAAATCATTGGGCCATGCTGCCATTACCGTGCTGGGCAATCATGATTTGCATCTGCTGGCCGTGGCTGAAGGGGTGGCCGAATTGCATCGCAGCGATACCTTGCAGACTATACTCGATGCGCCCGATCGGGAGGAGTTGCTGGCATGGTTGCGAGCACAACGTGTGCTATATGTTGAGGAAGAATTTATATTAGTCCATGCGGGCTTGTCGCCAGACTGGACGGTGACACAAGCGCAACAATTGGCCCACGAAGTGGAAGCGGCATTGCGCGGCAATGACTATCACGTTTTTCTCAGCCGCATGTATGGTAACCATCCCGACCATTGGTCGAATGAGTTAAGCGGCTATGCGCGTTTGCGCGTGATCACCAATGTTCTGACGCGCATGCGCATCTGCACCGAGCAGGGGGCCATGGAATTTAAATTTAAAGGTGAGGTACAAGAAGTACCTGCAGGATATATGCCGTGGTTTGAAGTGCCGGGCCGGGCCAGCCTTGATGCCACTATCATATTCGGACATTGGTCGGCGTTGGGATTAAAAATCACGCCGCAGCTTATTGCTTTGGATACCGGTTGTCTGTGGGGCGGGCCGCTTTCCGCCATCCGTTTGGAAGATCGAGAGTTGTTCCAGGTGCAGTGCGTGACCAAGCCAGTGGCCAAACCATGGCATTAACCACCCCGGCACTACGTGCCACCCCTCCTGAGTCAGGCGGGGAAAATTCGTGGGTGACTATGGTGACGGATGTTCTCCCCGCCTTTTTAAGGAGGGGAGGGCACCCGCAAGGGGTAGGCCGAGTTGCCTCGCAGAGGTTCTCGCCCCCTGTGGGGGTAACCAGCTGAAGCTGGACAACTTCGCTCA
>JAUSKS010000094.1 GCA_030646595.1 Gallionellaceae bacterium
ATGGGTATGCGTCTTTCGGTGCAGCCTATACACCGGCCCTAATTTTGAGCAGACAAGAGTAGGGCGTCAGTTTCGTGGTATTATAGTTTCGCTGTTTCACCTATTGCTTATGGAGATATATATGAAAAAGCTTTTCACCCTGTTCGCTTGTGTTGCTGCGGTGTTGTTCGTATTGCCCGCCGAAGCGGCGCAACTGCCTAACTATGCGCAAGGCGGTAATTTATCGACGACCTTGCAATCAAAAGGGAAGGCCATTACAGACATCGTAAGCATGGTTGTCGCGATCCTGGCGATCATCGGCATATTGATTGGGGGCGGATATTTTGCCGTTGGTAATGGCGACAGGGGCAAGCAATGGGTGGTTGGGGGTGTGGTTGCGCTTATCATTGCCGGTTCGGTGTACGGCATTGCAGCGATAGCGATCTAGTGCCTGCATTCAATACCCGCTTGAAGCCCAAAGAGGTCTTCGGCATGCCCATGGCGTCCGCCATTGGCATGGGCGTTGCGTTGATTTTTGGTGTGTTGTCTTTGCTGTTGCCGGTTGTCTTAAAGTTTGTCACCGTACCGGTGATGCTCCTGGGGCTAATCGTGGCAGGGCTGGCGTTTTACTTGGGCGACGAGCTGCAATGGTTAGCGGTGATGCGGCTGGGGCGATTTGTTGAAAACAATCGCGTGACCAGCGAGCTGGGTAAAGAAGAATAATGGCGCGCCAGTATGCCGATCTTTATAGCTGGTCACACCCCTATGGCGAGTTTTCCATCTGTCATCAGGACGGCGCGAGTTCCGTATCCATTGCCTGGAACGGCATTGATGCGGAAATGCTTACCACCGGCGAGAGCGCAACCAAATGGACGGAGCTTTACACACTGATCGGCTTGCTTGGCGTGGAATATTGTGCCGAGTTTCACTTCTACCGCGAATCTGATTCGTCACTGGCTGACGAATACATTGAACATAACAGCAAAATAATCAGAGGCCATGCCCTTGCGGTGGCGGTGCGCGAGGCAATGGCTGCACATCTTGCGCCGTATGGTATGACAAACCGCGTAGTCTTGGGTTTAACCCGCCTGCCTCCTAAACGCTTTGCATTCGGTGCGCGTCGTCAGCTCGTGCAGCAGGGCGAGGCTGTTGAGGAATTATTAAAGGCAGCGAAGATGCTGGCCAACAAGCTACCGGGTGGCCGCGTCCAATCGGTTGATGAATACGCGCAAGACATTGTACAGAGCTACAACCGCGCCGCTTACCTGCGGGGGGCGGCAGTAAAACTTGACCCGCGATTTTTGATTAGCGAACAGCTTTTGAGCGAAGCGCCCCGCCTCGACGGCAGGCTGGTAAGTGTTGGGGATCAACTCACCAAGGTGTTGCTGGTGAGCATGTATCCCGACGCAGAACCGGGCTGGTTCGTCGGGATGGCCATACTGGCCATCCCTTTCCATGTGTCGCAAGTCGTGATGCCGGTGGACACCAAGCAGAGCCTGCGCGCCTCCGAGCGCGCCAGCGACCTGGCCGAGGGTACGCTGGGCAAACGAGGCCGAAGCCAGCACATGAAAACCATGAGTGACCTGGTTGGTTTTCAGACATTCGTATCTGAAAACGGGCTGGAAATATTCAAGAATTCTTACATCATCCATCTTCACGGCACACGCGAAGAACTGGACTTTAACGAGCGATCTGTTACCGACTGGATTGAATCGGCGGGCGGTCAGGTGCGCGCTGCTGACTATATGCAGCTACCTTATTTTCGCGCTGGACAGCCAGGGCAGGGCTATCGTTGTCCGGTGTTTCGCACCGACCATACCTGGCTGGTCGCCAACATGGCACCGGTGCAGGTTTACCGTGCGGGCGAGAGCAACCCAGAATCGTTACGTCTCGGTGCATCGGGTGCCTTGATCGGATTCAGCACCAGCACCCAGATTGTGCCGCACAGCTTTACCGTCGCCATCACCGGCGGTGGCAAGGGTGTTGAAAAAGTCGCACAGATTGCCGAAACGTACCCCTTCGGCATTGACTGGTACATCGCTGAAATTGGCGGCAGCTATCGCTGGATCGTGGAGAGCTTCGGCGGCGTGTACTCTAAAATTGACCCATCCGAACACGTTGTCAATCCTTTGCCGCCCTACATGGCGGCAGATATGAATGCCGCGCTGCCGCTGGATGCGAAGCTCGCGGGCGGCACCATCAACGCGCTTTCGTTCTTGCTCACGGACGGCAAGACGGATTTGCCCATCCACCACTCCGCTGCCGCGCAAAGCGCATTGCAGATGCTTTACGCCGTCAGGCCAAGCGGGAAAGAAGCTCCCACCTTGGCCGACTTGCTGGTTGAACTTGAAAACAGCGGCAAGGAGCTGGAAAGCGAACCACAGCGCAAGGCAGCGCACGAAATGGCGCAGAACCTCAACAGTTTTCTGGAGACAACCGAGGGGCGTATTTTTGCTCGTGCTGACAACTTGGTGTTGAGCGAGGGCATTACCGGCGTTGACTTAAAAGAGGTTGACCGAGCCAGCCCGAAACTACTTAAATTTTATCTGGTGTTCCTGGCACTTCGCTTCAATCACCTCGCTTTTGCGCGCCGAAATCCGGCGCGTGTGCTGCTCGATGAAATGCACAAATTCGTTGCTATCGCCCCGGACGTTGTGGGCAAGCTCATATCTGAACTTGCCCGCATGGGTCGCAAGGACGCGGCAGCAATTGACCTGGTTACGCAAGGCGTGGCCGAGATCGACATCATCGAGGCAGAGGTGCTTAATTCCATGCCGCAGCGGACGTTGCTATATCGCACCGATGGCTGGGACGCGATTGCAAATCGCATCGCCATGCCCCAAGGGGCGCTGGATATTTGGAAACAATATCCGTACCCGCTCAATTTTGATTGGCGACCGGCCATTAAATGCGTGGGGCAAGACTATTACAATCTGCATCTGACCTTCCCCAATATTCTGCTGGACTTGGCGGCCACCAGTCCAGAGGATTTAGACCTTAAAGACAAGATCGGCCAAAGCGTCAGCGATCCGATGCAACGCCTAAAACTTTTCCGGCAAGAAAAGGAGAAATAGCAATGAAAAAATCAACGACACCATCACTCTCGACAAACAGTGAAGTAGCTTCACTGTTTGAGCGCGTTGCGGGCATTCTGGAGTCGGGGCGTGGACGTGCCCTGCGCACTATCAATCACGAAACGGTGCTGGCCTATTGGCTGATTGGCCGTGAAATCGTACAAGCACTGCAAGGTGGCGAAGCACGGGCGCAATATGGCAACGCCTTGATCGCCGACCTGTCGAAACGCCTTACCGAGCACTACGGCGCAGGGTTTTCCGCCGCCAATTTGAAAAACTTCCGGCAGTTCTATCTGACCTACTCCGACCGGATAGTATCGATTAGTCACCCATCGGGTAGCCAATTGTCGGCCTCCGATGGTGCAAACACAATAAGCTACCCAGCGGGTAGCGAATCCCCGTCTGGCTTTCATCCC
>JAUSKS010000098.1 GCA_030646595.1 Gallionellaceae bacterium
GCACTCCAAATATTTCAGGGGCATCAAGAAATGTTATCCGAACAAGTACAAGCTTTAATAAACCGCGAGCTGAAAAAATATCCGGCAGACCAAAGGCAGTCTGCGGTCATGTCTGCATTGCGTTTTGTGCAGGATGAAAAAGGCTGGATAGCCGATACCGATATGGCTGATATTGCCGCTTTTCTGGGCATGCCTCAGATGTCGGTATACGAGGTTGCTACTTTTTATCATATGTATAACCTCAAACCCATGGGGCGGCACACACTGACCGTGTGTACCAATTTATCGTGCCAATTGGTGGGGGCGAATGAAACCATCGACTATCTCAAGAGCAAGCTTGGTATAGAGGTAGGCGAAGTGACGGCAGATGGTAAATTTGGTTTGCGTCATGGCGAGTGCATGGGCGCTTGCGGCGACGCGCCTTTGCTCACTGTGAACAACAAAAAAATGTGCAGCTTTTTGACCAACGAAAAAGTAGATCAACTACTGAGTGAATTGGATAAGTGATGGGCGCGCCTATACTTCTTAATACCATGCAGTTTGACCAGCCGTGGACGCTGGAAAATTATCTCAAGGTGGGCGGCTATCAGGCGCTGCGCAAGATACTGGCGGAAAAGATAACGCCTGAAGCGATTATTGCCGAGGTCAAAGCTTCCGGGCTGCGCGGACGGGGTGGTGCGGGTTTTCCGACCGGCCTGAAATGGAGTTTCATGCCGCGCAATTATCAGGGCGATAAATACCTGGTGTGCAATTCCGATGAAGGCGAGCCGGGCACTTTTAAAGACCGCGACATCATGCGCTACAACCCGCATCTGCTGATTGAAGGCATGGCCATCGCCGCGTATACCATGGGCGTCAAGGTTGGCTACAACTATGTGCATGGCGAAATACTCGAAGCCTATGAGCGCATGGAAGCCGCAGGCGATGAAGCCCGTGCAGCGGGCTATATGGGCAACAATATATTGGGCAGTGATTTCAGTTTTGAACTGCACAATCATCTGGGTTACGGTGCTTATATTTGCGGTGAAGAAACCGCGCTGCTCGAATCGCTGGAAGGAAAAAAAGGCCAGCCGCGCTTCAAGCCGCCATTCCCGGCCAGCTTTGGCCTGTATGGCAAACCGACCACGATCAATAATACCGAGACCTTTGCCAGCGTTCCTTACATCATCAACAATGGCGGGCAGAAATTTCTGGAACTGGGCAAGCCGAATAATGGCGGCATCAAACTCTTCTCCATTTCTGGTCATGTTAACAAGCCCGGCAACTTTGAAGTGCCGCTGGGTACGCCGTTCAAGACGCTGCTGGAAATGGCTGGTGGTATGCGCGGCGGGCGCAAGCTCAAGGCCTGCATTCCCGGTGGCTCATCCATGCCAGTGTTGACCGGCGAGATCATGATGGATCTCGATATGGATTATGATTCCGTGGTCAAGGCAGGTTCCATGCTGGGTACCGGCGCGATTATTGTGATGGACGATACCACCTGCATGGTGCGCGCGCTGGAGCGGCTGTCCTATTTTTATTTTGAAGAATCCTGCGGTCAATGTACGCCCTGCCGCGAAGGCACGGGCTGGCTGTATCGCATTGTGCATCGCATCGAGACTGGCGAAGGCCGTGCGGAAGATTTGGATTTGTTGCTCGACCTGTGCGAAAACATTGCGGGTCGCACCATCTGCGCGCTGGGTGATGCGGCAGCGTGGCCTGTGCAAGGATTTCTCAAGCATTTCCGTAAGGAATTTGAATATCATATCGAGCACAAGAAGTGTTTGGTATAGCGGAGGCGTGATGGAAAAATATGTCTATGCCGATATTTTACTTTCAAACCCGCGTGAGCCGGGATTGGTTCCACTACGCGCCAAAGCGCTGGTGGATACAGGTAGTAATTTTTTAATACTGCCTGAGCATATCGCAATTCAATTGAAGTTCGAGTCCAGCCCAATAGATGCTACTCGTGAAATTACATTGGCGGATGGATCACATAGAACCGTACCCTATGTGGGGCCGGTCTCGGTTCGATTTGGTAATCGCATGTGTTTTGTAGGGGCGCTGGTAATGGGAGATGAGCCGTTGCTGGGATTGGTGCCGATGGCCGATATGGACTTGGTAGTGTATGCCGAAGAAAGGCGTCTGGATGTGAATCCCGATAGCCCGAATATTCCTTCTGCCAAGGCAAAGTGAGTGGGCTGTGATAAGTTTTTTTAAGGGCATTAAATGATCAACCTTGAAATTGATGGCAAGCGCGTTGAAGTCGAAAACGGGACCACCGTAATTCAGGCGGCGCACCAGCTCGGCATCTATGTTCCGCATTTTTGCTACCACAAAAAATTATCCATCGCGGCCAATTGCCGCATGTGTCTGGTGCAAGTAGAGAAAGCCCCCAAGCCACTGCCCGCCTGCGCCACGCCAGTGGCCGAGGGCATGAAAGTATTTACCGCGTCCGAGCAGGCAGTCAAAGCGCAAAAAGGCGTGATGGAATTTCTGCTGATTAACCATCCTCTGGATTGCCCGATTTGCGATCAGGGCGGCGAATGCGAGTTGCAGGATTTGGCGGTCGGGTATGGTGGCAGTGCCTCGCGTTACAAAGAAGAAAAGCGCATGGTCTTGCCCAAGGACATTGGCCCGCTAGTCTCCGCAGAAGAAATGAGCCGCTGCATCAACTGTACCCGTTGTGTGCGTTTCGGCATCGAAATCGGTGGCGTGATGGAACTGGGGCAGGCCTTTCGTGGCGAGCATGCCGAAATCATGAGCTTTCTTTCGGGTACGGTCGATTCGGAGTTGTCCGGCAATATGATAGACCTGTGCCCGGTCGGTGCATTGACCAGCAAACCTTTCCGTTATCGTGCGCGCACCTGGGAGTTGTCGCGGCGCAAGTCCATCAGCCCGCACGATAGCCTGGGTTCCAACCTGGCGGTGCAAGTCAAAAATAATCGCGTGATGCGCGTCTTGCCGCTGGAGAATGAAGCGATTAACGAATGCTGGTTGTCGGATAAAGACCGCTTCAGTTATGAAGGCTTGAATTCGTCTGAGCGTCTGACCAAACCGATGTTGAAGCAGGGCGGCAAATGGCAGGAAGTGGAATGGCAAGTGGCGCTGGAATATGTGGCCAATGGTTTGCGCCAGATCGCCAGCAGCGCGGGTGCGGAACAAATAGGCGCGCTGGCGACGCCGACTTCCACACTGGAGGAAATGTATTTATTGCAAAAATTGCTGCGCGGCATAGGCAGCAACCATATTGATTTTCGTTTGCGCCAGTCTGATTTCAGCGCCGATGGCAAACAAACAGGCGCGCCGTGGCTGGGCATGGCCGTGGCCGATATTAACCGGCTCGATCGTTTGCTGCTGGTAGGTAGCTTTCTGCGCAAAGACCATCCTTTGCTGGCCGCGCGGGTACGCCAGGCAGTGAAGAAGGGCGCACAAGTTAATCTGGTTCATGCAACGGATGATGATCTGTTGATGCCAGTGGCCAACAAGGCCATCGTTACACCAGCAGATATGGTGGCGCATTTGGCGCAAGTGCTGAAGGCGCTGGCCGCAATCAAGCAAGTGACAGTGGATGCCAGTGTGCAGCAGGCTGTGCAGTCAGTTACTCCGTCAGCCACCGCACAAGCCATAGCCAGCAGCCTGGCCAGCGGGCAACGGGTGGCGGTGCTGCTGGGTAATTTCGCGCAGCAACATCCACAGGCGGCACAACTGCATTTGCTGGCACAGCATATCGCTGCCTTGAGTGGTGGCACGTTTGGGTTCATCGGCGAAGCAGCCAACAGCGTGGGTGGCTATCTGGCGCAAGCCGTGCCTTTTGCGGGTGGCTATGGCACTAACGCTGCTGCCATGCTGGCCGCGCCGCGCAAGGCTTATCTCTTACTCAATGTAGAAGCTGAACTGGATACGGCCAATGCGCAACAAGCGCTGAGCGCGATGAACGCTGCCGATATGGTGGTGGCGATGAGCGCCTACAAACATCACGCGACCGAATATGCCGATGTGTTATTGCCAATTGCGCCTTTCACAGAAACTTCCGGCACCTTCATCAGCACCGAAGGCCGTGTGCAAAGTTTCAAGGGCGTAGTGAAACCTTTAGGTGAAGCGCGTCCAGCCTGGAAAGTGTTGCGCGTGTTGGGCAATCTGTTAAATCTTGCGGGTTTCGAGCATGACAGCAGCGAAGCGGTGCGTGATGAAATTTTGAATGGCATGGATGTAGCCAGCAAATTGAACAACACGCTGAGCGGCATGACGGCGCAGGCAGTGAGCGCCACTTCGGCAGGCTTGCAGCGCGTGAGCGATGTGCCCATTTATTTTTCCGACGCCATTGTGCGCCGCTCCCCGCCGTTACAAGCCACACACGATGCGCTGCCACCCTCGGTGCAAATGCACAGCACAGCATTAAGCAAGCTGGGCGTACAGCCTGGTGCGATAGTCAAGATCACTCAGGGGCAGGGCAGTGCGCGCATGACCGTGCTAGCAGATGACAAATTGCCGCACGATGTAGTGCGCTTGGCCAGTGGTCATGCTACTACCGCAACCTTGGGCGCGATGTTCGGCGCAGTCACCGTGGAGCGCGCATGATGGAACTGCTGCAAACGCTGGAGCTGGCCGGACAAAATCTTTTTGGGGTGTTGTGGATGCCGCTATGGACGCTGCTCAAGATAGTCGCCATTGTTGCGCCGCTGATGGTAGGGGTGGCTTATCTGACTTTGGCGGAACGCAAGGTGATTGGCTATATGCAGGTGCGCATAGGTCCCAACCGCGTTGGCTATTATGGTCTGCTGCAGCCCATCGCCGATGGCCTGAAGCTGATGTTCAAGGAAATCATCATCCCCACCGGCTCCAACCATTTTCTGTTTGTGGTCGCGCCGGTGCTGTCCTTGATGCCTGCGCTGGCAGCCTGGGCCGTGGTGCCGTTTGCCGATGGCATGGTGCTGGCCAATGTCAATGCCGGACTGCTGTATATTCTGGCCATGACCTCACTTGGGGTATACGGCGTCATCATCGCCGGTTGGGCATCTAACTCCAAATATGCGTTTCTTGGCTCTTTGCGTTCTGCAGCGCAGATCGTGTCGTACGAAATTGCCATGGGCTTTGCCCTGGTGTGTGTGTTGATGGCCGCGCAGAGTCTTAATCTGGGCGACATTGTGCATGGGCAGCAAAGCAGCAATGGATTATTCGGCTGGTATTTCATCCCACTGTTTCCGATGTTCATCGTTTACCTGATTGCCGGGGTAGCTGAAACCAACCGTGCGCCTTTCGATATGGCCGAAGGTGAATCGGAAATCGTCGCGGGCTTTCACGTTGAATATTCCGGCATGGCTTTTGCGCTGTTCTTCCTGGCCGAATATGCCAACATGATTTTGATTGCTGCGCTGTGTGCCATCATGTTCCTCGGCGGCTGGCTACCACCATTCAATATTGCGCCCTTCACCTGGCTACCCGGCCTATTCTGGCTATTGGCCAAGATGTCTTTTGTGCTGTTCTTATTTCTGTGGTTCCGCGCCACTTTCCCGCGTTATCGTTACGATCAATTAATGCGTTTGGGCTGGAAAGTATTTATTCCGCTCACGCTGGTCTGGGTAGTTGTGGTGGGCGCGTGGATGCAGACGCCTTACTGGCTGTGGTGAACGAATAATGGAAAAAATTTCGAATTTCTTCAAAACATTTTTGCTGCTTGAGTTGCTCAAGGGCATGCGCTTGACTGGAAAGAATCTGTTCGCGCGCAAAATCACGGTACAGTTCCCCGAAGAAAAAACCCCGCAAGGTTTCCGCTTCCGTGGCCTGCATGCACTACGTCGCTACGAAAATGGCGAGGAACGCTGCATAGGTTGCAAACTGTGCGAAGCAGTCTGCCCGGCGCTGGCCATCCATATTGAAACCGAAGAGCGAGACGATGGTACGCGGCGTACTACGCGCTATGACATAGACCTGGTGAAGTGCATATTTTGCGGCTTCTGCGAAGAATCGTGTCCCGTAGATTCCATCGTGGAAACCCGCATCCTGGAATACCACGGCGAAAAACGTGGCGATTTGTATTACACCAAACCCATGTTGCTGGCGATGGGTGATAAATATGAAGCGCAGATCGCCAAGGATAGAGCAGCGGATGCTAAATACAGATAAACAGGGTAGGGTGGGCACAGTTTCATTGTGCCCACGCTGGACGTGATACGCGT
>JAUSKS010000247.1 GCA_030646595.1 Gallionellaceae bacterium
ATAATAGCCAGGCTGGTAAAACAGTACTTCGCCCAGCCTGCCCCCCAACACGACCCCCAGAACACCATAAAACAACAAATCATCCAGCATTCTATCGTCCCAGCCTGGGCGATTAAGCATGCGGAGACGACGTTTGCCTAGCCAAAAAAACAATCCAAAGCCGAGTAGATACATTAATCCATACCAATGTACCGCTAAGGGGCCAAGGCGGAGGGCAACCGGGTCAATCTGGGGATAGGCAAGCATGCGACGTGATTTTAAAATTGGGTAAAATGGATTATACGGGATTAGAGGTATACTTGAATTATCGTCCTTGCAATAGGAGAGCCGAATGAAAGCTATTCTGATAGCCAATCCCAAGGGGGGTAGCGGTAAAACCACACTCTCCACCAATATCGCCGGTTATCTTGCGGTGCGTGGGCAGCGAGTTGCAATGCTGGATTTGGATAAGCAAAAATCTGCCACCCAGTGGTTGGCTACGCGTCCCCTGCACTTGGCAACGATTGGTTTAGCACAAGGTGAAGGAGGGAAGTCCAATGCGGAGTGGTTAATAATAGACTCTCCCGCTGGCCTGCATGATAAAAACCTCGAACGCGCACTGCAGCTGGTAGATAGAGTTATTGTCCCTATCGCACCGTCATTGTTTGATATTCAGGCAAGCCAGGAATTCTTGCAAATATTGAGCCGTGAAAAAAAAGTGCGCAAAGGTAAAATATTTGTTGGCGTGGTGGGCATGCGTATGGCACCGCGTACACGCGCAGCGGCCGCGCTAGAACACTTTATTGCTACGTTGGATTTACCGGTATTAGCTTATCTGCGCGAAACACAGACCTATGTTAATGCTGCCTTTGAAGGCAAAACTTTATTTGATTTGCCGCCTTATCTGGCCGAGCGGGAATTGGAACAATGGGCTTATTTGCTGCGTTGGCTGGAAGAAAGTGCATGAGGTGTCAACCCCCGCTTGAGAGATGCGTTATAGCGAACAACTGCCTTGACTTGAATAATTTGCAATTAAGTCGGGATTGGTTAAAATGGCGTGGGCAATAATGTCCATTATTTTTAATATTCAGTAAACTAAATGGGAGTAGGAAGATATGAAATCTATTATCGTTAGCATGGTAGCAGGAGCAGGTTTGATGGTTGCGGGCAGTGTTCTGGCAGCTGACATGCCTGAGCTGGCCAAGAAAAATGGCTGCACTTCATGCCATGCCATTGACAAAAAAGTAGTCGGCCCGGGTTGGATGGATGTTGCCAACAAATACAAGGGCGACAAAGAAGCTGAAGCCAAACTGGTAACTAAAGTTTCCAAAGGCGGTTCAGGTTCATGGGGCACCATGCCCATGCCTCCGCAAGACGCAGCTGGTAAGAAACAGGCCGAGATGACAGAGTTGGTCAAGTTTATATTGGGCCTGGCGAAGTAAGGATGTTCCTTAGCAAAAGCCGGTTTTCCGGCTTTTGCTTTTACACAGTCTGGGTGTTGTTGTTAAACTTTCGTGTTAAAGGAAGAGCCAAATGAAACCTATAATCGTTAGTCTGTTTGCTTTGGCAAGTTTAATGATGGCAAGTGGTGCATGGGCGGTGGATATGCCCGCACTGGCCAAAAAAAATAACTGTACCGCCTGCCACGCTATTGATAAAAAATTAGTTGGTCCAGCATGGATGGAAGTTGCCAAAAAATACAAGGGTGTCACTAAATACACTTATAGTGGTAAGGAATACGGCCTGGAAGAAGGGCTGATAGTCAAAGTATCTAAAGGGGGTGCCGGAGTGTGGGGTTCCATGCCTATGCCTGCTAATGTGCCTGCTGTCAGTGCAGCTGATATTAAAGAGCTGGTCAAGTTTATTCTCGATTTAGCTAAGTAAACGATGTGGCTAAACAATCGTTGGTCTGCGCAGTAAGCTCAGCATCTTAGAAAGCTGACGTAAGTCGGCTTTTTTATTTCCCCTTATAGTTTACACATTGACAAGCAAACAAGCTGTGCCTAATCTGGGAGATATGTCTCCCTACTTTATGATAAATAATCCGCCCCTCGTTACTATTGCTGCGTTAGGTTTTTCGTGGGCTGCCCTAGGCCGTTATGCGTCCGTAGGGCTGGTTTCTTTGAGCCTGGCCTCCTTGGTAGCCTGTGGCAAGCTGGAGCCCGCAGATGCTACTACAGTGAGTACTGAACAGTCTGCCGGGATAACATCCATTACACAGAACATGGTTAATGCTAGCGCTGAAGTAGTACCCATGCCAACGGCAGTATCTCTGGAGGAGGGTTTAGCGCTGGCACAAAAAAACAACTGCCTGGCCTGTCACCAGCTTGATACGAAATTGATAGGGCCCGCCTGGCGGGATGTGGCCAAAAAATATAAGACTGTGGCAGGAAGCGAACATGCTTTGGTTATCAAGGTAGCAACAGGCGGAGGCGGTACCTGGGGAGAAATGCCAATGCCAGCCATGGCACCCAATGTCAAGGATCAGGATATCCGCGCATTGGTTAAATTTATTCTCAACCTGGAGCCGTTAGCCAGCACCGCCACGCCTTAAATTGACCAAGTCATTCATTGTCAGATCATTCATTGACAAGCAGCAGGGGCCTACGGATAATTTGGCCATCTTTTTTGGGGTGAAAATCATCATGTCATATAAAAATTTATCCCTGCCTCTGTTGATATTGGCACTGGCTGCTTGTGATAAATCTGAAGCGCCGACTGCGCCAGCTAATTCAGGTACGGTCGCCAATGAGCTGATAGTCAAAATAGGGGCATCATCGCCGCTTACCGGGCCGCAGGCACATATAGGCAAGGATAATGAAAATGGTACGCGCATGGCGATAGAGGATGCCAATGCCAAGGGCATCACCATAGGCAGCAAGAAAGTGCATTTTGAATTGCTGAGCGAAGATGATCAGGCGGATGGCAAGACGGCGACCATCGTGGCGCAAAAATTGGTAGATGCCAAAGTGAACGGTATTATCGGCCACCTGAATTCCGGTACCAGCATCCCCGCTTCCCGCATTTACAATGACAACGGCATTCCGCAAATCTCGCCTTCTGCAACAGCAATCAAATTTACCGCTCAAGGATTCAAGACCGCCTTTCGCGTGATGACCAATGATGCGCAACAGGGTAAGGTGCTGGGCGAATTTGCCGCGAAAAATTTGAGCGCAAAAAAAATTGCGGTGGTAGATGATCGTTCTTCATATGGGCAAGGCATTGCGGATGAGTTTGTTAAATCTGCGCAGGCCAGCGGGGCGCAAATCGTGGCGCGTGAATACACCAATGACAAGGCCGTGGATTTCACTGCGGTGCTTACTTCCATCAAAGGCAAGCGGCCAGACCTGGTATTTTTTGGTGGCATGGATCCGCAAGGTGCGCCTATGGTCAAGCAACTGAAGGCGCTGGGGTTGAGCGCAAAATTCATGATGGGCGATGGTGGCTATACGCCGAAGCTGATTGAAAATGCAGGTGCAGCAGCAGAAGGAGTTTATGCTTCGCTGCCCGGTGTGCCGCTGGATAAAATGCCGGGTGGCAAGGATTTTTCCCAGCGCTACGAAGCGCAATTCAAACAGCCGATACAGCTCTACGCGCCATTTTGCTATGACGCAGTAAACGTAATGATCGCTGCAATGCAGCGCGCCGATTCTGCCGAGCCTGCGAAATATCTACCCGCGTTGGCGGAAACTTCCTATGACGGTGTGACTGGCAAGATCGCTTTCGACGAAAAAGGCGACCTCAAGGGCGGCGCGGTCACAATGTACCAAATCCAGCAAGGCAAGTGGCAACCGCTGCAAACCATAGGCGGGAGTACGCCAGCAGCGGCGCACTGATGTACAGGCAGCTTACTAAAGCGACACACCATGTGTCGCTTTTTATTTGTGAGTAACATTTGGACATTCTGCTACAACAAATCATAAATGGCCTGGTGCAAGGCAGTGTCTATGCGCTGGTCGCGCTGGGCTACACCATGGTGTACGGCATACTCGGCCTGATCAATTTCGCGCATGGCGAAGTAGTCATGGTGGGGGCGATGGTGGCACTATCCATAACGCAGGTGCTGGCGGGATACGCCTTGCCGCCGATGGTGGTGTTGCTGATCAGTTTGCTGGTAGCCAGCATGGTGTGCATGGCCCTGGGTTATGGCATAGAACGTATCGCCTATCGTCCTTTGCGCAATGCGCCGCGCCTGGCACCGCTGATCACTGCGATTGGGGTTTCTATTGTGTTACAGAATTTGGCGATGATCATATGGGGGCGCGCCTATCATGCTTTTCCACCCTTGTTGCCAGATAGCCCGCACATTATTGCCGGAGCGATTATCAACGAAGTGCAGATTGCAATCATATTAGTAGCTGTGGTGATGATGACTGGCCTGCTGCTCTTGATTCATCGCACTCGCTTGGGCCGCGCCATGCGCGCTGTGGCAGAAAATCCTGCGATTGCCGCGCTGATGGGCGTCAATATCAACGCAGTGATTTCCATTACCTTTATGTTGGGTTCCGCATTGGCTGCGGTGGCAGGCATTATGGTGGCAGCCAATTACGGCATCGTGCACTATTACATGGGTTCCATTTTAGGGCTGAAAGCCTTCACTGCTGCGGTGTTGGGCGGTATTGGAAATCTGCGCGGTGCCATGTTAGGTGGCGTGTTGCTGGGCTTGATTGAAAGCCTGGGTGCAGGTTATATCGGCGACCTCAGCGGCGGATTTTTTGGCAGCAACTATCAAGACGTGTTCGCCTTTTTTGTCCTGATCGCCGTGCTGGTATTACGGCCATCGGGATTGTTGGGTGAACGGGTAGCGGAACGCGCATGAATTCAAATAACCAGAAGCAAGCCACAGAGTACACAGAGGACACAGAGAGTGGAGCTGGGTTTCTCTGTGATCTCTGTGTACTCTGTGGCCAATAGGATTTTCCGGAATGAAGCTCAACCACAAATCCAGCGTGTTGCTCGTCGTGCTTGCCGTAGTATTGCTGTTCCTGCCCTTTATTGCGGACGCGCTGCTCGGTCGCGGTTGGGTGCGCATACTGGATTTTGCGCTGTTGTACATCATGCTGGCATTGGGGCTGAATATAGTTGTCGGCTATGCCGGTTTGCTGGATCTCGGTTATATCGCTTTTTTTGCAGTCGGTGCTTATTGTTATGCGCTGCTAGGCTCACCGCAATTTGGTTTGCACTGGCCATTCTGGATCGTCTTACCATTGGGCGCGCTGCTGGCTTGCGTATTCGGCGTGTTGCTGGGTGCGCCCACCTTACGTTTGCGTGGCGATTATCTGGCCATCGTCACCCTGGGCTTTGGCGAAATTGTGCGCATCTTCCTTAACAACCTGAACGCGCCCATCAACATCACCAACGGGCCGCAGGGCATCAACATGATAGACCCGATTCGTCTCGGCACATTTTCCTTAAGCAGCGAACAATCCTTGTTTGGTCTGAGCTTTCCCGCCGTGCATTTGCATTACTACCTGTTTCTGGCGTGTACCTTGCTGGTGATTTTTATTTCCATGCGCTTGCAGGATTCGCGCATCGGTCGCGCCTGGGCAGCGATCCGCGAAGACGAAGTGGCAGCCACCGCAATGGGCATCAACACACGCAACATCAAGCTGCTTGCCTTTGCCATGGGCGCAACTTTCGGTGGCGCGGCGGGCGGTTTATTTGCTGGTTTGCAGGGTTTCGTCAGTCCGGAAAGTTTCGGCCTGACCGAATCCATCATGGTGTTATGCATGGTGGTACTGGGTGGCATGGGAAATATAAAAGGTGTGGTGCTGGGCGGCGTATTGCTGGTATTGCTACCAGAAGCCTTGCGTCATGGTGCAGGGCCGATGCAACAAGCCTGGTTCGGCAAAACCTATATCGATCCGGAAAGCTTGCGCATGCTGCTGTTTGGCTTGGCGCTGATAGCCGTGATGTTGCTGCGTCCGGCTGGGCTGTGGCCTTCCCGACAACGACAACGCGAGCTGACTGAAGAGCATGAAGACTATGACTCAACCCGCTGACACGCTGCTGCAACTGTCCGCGGTAGGAAAACGCTTTGGTGGTTTGGTCGCATTGTCCGATGTGACACTGCACATCAAGCGCGGCGAAATATATGGCTTGATCGGACCCAATGGCGCGGGTAAAACTACACTGTTCAATATTTTGACCGGACTCTATTTTCTGGATACAGGCAGCTTTACTTTTGATAATAATTCTTATACCCGCTGCCCGCCCCATCGCTTGGCGCAAGCAGGCATTGCACGCACTTTCCAAAATATACGTTTGTTTGCCAATATGAGTGCGCTGGAAAATATCATGGTCGGTCGTCATCTGCGCACACGTACCGGCATCTGGGGCGCGCTCACGCGCCATGCTGCTGCGCGGGCAGAAGAGGCCACTACTCTGCAACGAGCGTACGAATTATTGCGCTATGTTGGCATAAGCTGTCCCGCGCATACCTTGGCAAAAAATTTATCCTATGGCGAACAGCGGCGGCTGGAAATTGCCCGCGCCTTGGCCACTGAGCCAAAATTGCTGGCGCTGGACGAACCGGCAGCAGGCATGAATGCCACTGAAACGGCCAGCCTGAAAACCCTGCTGCAAGCCATACGCGCCGGCGGCATCACGGTGTTGCTAATCGAGCACGATGTAAAACTCATCCTGGGTTTATGCGACCGCGTGGCGGTGCTGGACTACGGTAAAAAAATTGCAGAAGGTGTGCCGGACGAAATACGTAACGACCCGGCTGTCATTACTGCCTATATGGGTGGACATGCCACATGAATATCCTGCAAGTAAGAAACCTCAAGGTCAGTTATGGCGGCATCCAGGCGCTGAAAGGGATAGACATCGACATCGCAGCAGGTGAGCTGGTTGCACTCATCGGCAGCAACGGTGCCGGGAAAACCACCACGCTCAAAACGCTGGCTGGGCTGCTGCCTGCAGCGGGTGAAATACATTATCAGGCAGAGTCGCTACATACCTGTGCCACCCATCAGCGAGTGCGCGATGGCTTGGCACTGGTGCCGGAAGGGCGCGGTCTGTTCGGGCGCATGAGTGTGCTGGAAAATTTGCAAATGGGTGCATATTGCCGCGATGATCCAGCGGGTATCGCGCAAGACCTGGAGCGCGTCTATGCCTTGTTTCCACGCCTGGCCGAACGTCACACACAATTGGCCGGCACGCTTTCCGGCGGCGAGCAACAAATGGTGGCAATAGGACGTGCTTTGATGAGCCGACCCAAACTGCTGATGCTGGATGAGCCGAGCATGGGGCTGGCACCGATGATGGTAGAAAAAATATTCGAAACTATCTGCAATATTTCGGCGCAGGGTATTGCCATTTTACTGGTTGAGCAAAACGCCAAGCTCGCGCTGGAAGTGGCACAGCGCGGCTATGTGTTGGAATGTGGATTGATTACCTTATCCGGCCAAGCCAGCATGTTACTGGACAGTGCCGAGGTCAGGCGAGCTTACCTCGGCAGTTAATCCACGGAGTACTGATAAATAACGCTGAGTGGCGCATGGTCGCTAAAGCGCTGCGCTTTATAGATGTCAGTTGATTGTGCAGTTTGAGCAAGCTTCGGCGTGGCGATATGGTAATCAATGCGCCACCCTACATTTTTTGTCCACGCCTGTCCGCGATTGGACCACCAGGTGTAGGCTTCCAGTTCGGGATGCAGTTTACGAAACACATCCACAAAGCCCACTTCATTAAATAATTCAGTCAGCCATGCGCGCTCTTCTGGCAAAAAGCCGGAATTCTTTTTATTGCCACGCCAGTTTTTCAGATCTTTTTCAGTATGGGCAATGTTCCAGTCCCCGCATAGCAATACTTCGCGTCCGCTGGCATGCAGTGCGCGTAAATGTGGCATAAACGCAGCCATGAATTTGAATTTCACGGCCTGCCGTTCTTCACCGCTGGAACCCGACGGGAGATAAAGTGAAATGACGCTAAGCGAACCAAATTGCGCTTCGATATAACGGCCTTCGCAATCAAATTCCACAATTCCCAAACCAGAAATCACCGCGTCAGGTTTACGTTTGCAATAAATACCTACGCCGCTGTAGCCCTTTTTTTCGGCATAGTGGAAGTAGCCGTGATAACCGGGTGGAGCCAGCATGTCAGATGTCATGTCGCCAGCCTGGGCTTTCAGTTCCTGCACACAGACAATGTCCGCTCGCTGTTTTGGCAGCCACTGAAAAAGCCCCTTGCTGGCAGCAGAGCGCACACCGTTCAGGTTAAGCGTTATAATTCGCACGTCTAATTTTTTTGGTTTGTTATGTCTGATTTCCGGCAGGAGTTCATCGAGTTCGCCATCCGCCGTAACGCGCTGTGCTTTGGCGAATTCAAGACCAAAGCGGGGCGGATGTCGCCGTATTTTTTCAATGCCGGTTTATTCAACGACGGCGACTCCCTGCGTCAGCTCGGGCAATTTTACGCGAAAGCCATTCATGCTGCCCAGCTTCCGTTTGACATGCTGTTCGGTCCCGCCTACAAAGGCATTCCGCTGGTTGCGACAACCGTCATCGCGCTTGCCGATCGGGGTCGCGATGTCTCCTTCGCCTTCAACCGCAAGGAAGCCAAGG
>JAUSKS010000127.1 GCA_030646595.1 Gallionellaceae bacterium
CAACAGATTGGAATTTCTTGCCGTTCCATCCCCTCATTTTTTCCACGCCATCAAACAGCTTCCCAAAGAGCGTTTGAGCTGCTGGACTAAAGAATCGCCTGCTGTGTTTCAATTCATCGAGTGTGCTTTGCCATTCATCAAAATAAGGCCACGGCCCGGAACGACTTTCAACGTATTTACTTGTTTTGTCCCAAAATGGCTGAGAACCTTCATACAACCAATCGTATTGAGACTCGATAATTTCATCAACAATCTCATCCGCGAAATCTAAGTATTGGTTCAGTACTTTTTGAACAACCGACGACATTTGGTCGCCCTCATGTCCCCACCTTTCTTCGCCTTCACCTATTTCTTGAATGGGTAACCCGCGAATGAAGTGCTGGCGCATGACAGTCCCCAATACTTCGCCAAGTTGTTCAACTGTGATTGCGTTGTTGTTCTTCCCACCACAAATCGAACATTTAAGAGGCTTACCCTCGTCGTTAATAGATTTCTTCAGATAGAAGTCATTAATACATTCAAAGCAGACTGCCTTACTCATCCGCGCCCTCTATTTTTCCAAGGAGTTCAGGCCATATGTTCGACAACACATGAATGATCGTCGTCCTTAACTGTATTCCTGTTACTTCGCCCTATTGTGTACTACATGTACCATAGGTTGATATCTTACATTGTTAAGCCATATGGATACCATGTGCCAACGAAGCAGTTGCCGGTCTGCCACCGGCGAAGTTGGTTTTGATTGTTGGGTATCACTGCGCTCAACCCAACCTACTAACATACCAATCAAGCATTACCTATGCCGCGCGTGGGCAAATTAATCCGCCGCGCAAAATCCAGCATGCGTTCTATGGAAACTTTGGCACGGCGGCCCAGGGCCGCATCCACATGCACTTCATTACCACCCGTTTCCAGCACATGCGCAAGATTGGCCAAGCCATTCATGGCCATCCACGGGCAGTGGTTGCAACTGCTGCAAGTTGCACCCTCACCGGCGGTAGGCGCTTCCAGAAATATTTTTCCCGGTGACAGTGTTTTCATTTTGTGCAGGATGCCATTGTCAGTAGCGACGATAAATTCCTGTACATTGAGATTCTGCGTAGCCTTGATGAGCTGCGTGGTGGAACCCACTACGTCCGCCAACGCTACGACAGAGGGGGGCGATTCCGGATGTACCAATACCTTGGCGTGTGGATGCTGCGCTTTGAGTGCGGCTAATTCGCTGGTCTTGAATTCATCGTGTACCACGCAGGAACCTTGCCACAGCAGCATGTCAGCGCCGGTCTGCTGCTGTATGTAGTGCCCCAGATGGCGATCCGGTGCCCACAGAATTTTTTTGCCCTGTTCCTTGAGATGTTTGACGATGGGCAGTGCGATGGAGCTGGTCACCATCCAGTCGGCGCGCGCTTTGACTGCGGCGCTGGTATTGGCATAGACCACGATGGTGCGATCAGGATGAGCATCACAGAACGCGGAAAATTCATCTGCCGGGCAACCCAGATCGAGCGAGCAATTGGCATCCAGATCAGGCATCAACACACGCTTTTCCGGGCTTAATATTTTTGCGGTCTCACCCATGAAGCGCACACCGGCCACGACGATGGTTTTTGCCGGATGTTGATAACCGAAATTGGCCATGTCCAGCGAATCCGATACCATGCCGCCGGTTTGTTCGGCCAAATCCTGCAAGTCGGGGTGCACATAATAGTGCGCAACCAGCACGGCGTTCTGCGCTTGCAGCAATTTTTTGATGCGCGCAATCAGCGCTGCTTTTTCTTCTGCGCCAGGTTCATGCGGTTTTTTGGCCCATGCTTGTGCTGTATCACAACCGGACAGGTTGCCTAAACGCGGATGATCATAAGCAATGGGGATAATATTTTCAGACACGGTGTGCTCTCTCAGGTAATTGCAAAATCGCCGCGCGATTACTGGGCGAAAAAACTTTTTCCGCGGCTTCCTGCCACGGCAACCATATATAACTCAAATGCTCGCGCGGCGACAGTTGGACAGGCAACATGTCCGGCAACTCAAGACCAAATACATGCTCGGTATTATGCTTTGTGCCCGGCGGGTAACGATGTTGCCAAACAGGATAGATATCGTACACGTTTTTAACGTGCCAATTGGTTAACACATGGCAATCAGCATCCAGCCCGGTTTCCTCGCGCACCTCGCGCACTGCCGTGGCATGCAAGGTCTCTGCTGTTTCCTGGCTACCGGTAACCGATTGCCAAAACCCCGGATGATCGGCGCGCTCCAGCAGTAATACTTGCAGAGCGGCAGTGTAAATGACCACCAGAGTTGAAATGGGCTGTTTGTAGAGACGTGTCATCAAGCAGGGAGAGGTAGCTGATAGCTATGTTACACGTGCATCCAGTGTTACGCCGAGCGCACCACAAATTGCGGCCAGCGTTTTAAGAGTAGGATTGCCGCGTGGAGAAAGCGCGCGGGAAACGGCCTCACGCTTCATACCAGTCGCGGCTGCCACCTGCGCAATCCCTCCTCGTGCCAGCGCTACCTGACGCAACACTGCTAAAAAAGCTGACTCACCCCCCGGCTGATTAATCTCCTCCAGCGCTGCGTGCAAATAGGCTTCTGCCAGGCCTGGGTCTTGTTGTAATAGGTAAACAGTTGCTTCATCATGAGATCGAGATGCTTTCATGCTTGCCTCCTTTGCCAATCTTTCCAGTATTCCACCGCTAGTGAAATGTCCATACTCTGCCGCCGTTTGTCGCCGCCCATAAGTAATAGCACAACGTGCTTGTCCGCCAACGCGTAGTACACGCGATACCCCGGCCCCCAATCTATTCGTAATTCCCACACCCCGGCGCGTAATGGTTTGCAGTCACCAAATCCTCCACCGCGCAAACGCTCAACTCGAACCATGACTGGATTTTGCCTGGCGATCAGCAAGGCTGAGCAGCCAATCCTGATAGGGATCATGTTTATCCGGCGTCAAGTAATGAAGGATTTCAAACATGGAGTATCGTAACACAAAAGTTACGGATCAGAGGTTTGTATTTGCTGCACTCAAGTCAAAAAATACCCAGAACGGTTTGCCTTGAGATTTCCAGAAGGCTGTAGTGTTGCCAAAGATTTCCATCACGGTAGTGTGCTCCGCAGTCGTCATTCCCAAGGTGTCGCCGCCATTGCGCAGCAGCAACACGTAACCCGAAGCAGGGTGCCATGTTAAATCACCCAGCGCATCAGCCAGCGCATCGAAGTTATGGCCGAACCAGTCTGGGGCGGAGACAGCTCGCGCCAGGGCTGCCAGGAATTCACCCTTGCCTTGTGCCTGGGTTAAATCAGCCTCAAACAAAATATAACCTGCCAGTGTCACCGCCGCGCGTAGCGCTTCCACGCTACAACCCAGCCGATATGTTCCTGCTTTATTCATGTCTTTTAAATGCAGCGCCAGATTATCCATATCATTTTCCTATGATCATTCTTGGGATCATTCCTGGATGCGCTGAAAAGTCCGGTAGTGGTCACCGCTGTAATAACACTCAAGCGTTGTGCCACATACAATACGTCGCGCGCCACGGTTACGCACACCGGGTGTCTTTACTGTGTATTCATGGTAATAACCACGTGCTTGTTGCGGCAAGCGGTGTTCGTAATTATTGAACACCGCACCATCGCGCGG
>JAUSKS010000131.1 GCA_030646595.1 Gallionellaceae bacterium
GTGGCTTTCGTGTCGCAACAAAAGTTTACCATTTAGAAGTGTTCAGCCCACCGTTTTTAGGGCTTTAGAGCCTTAACCGAGTGCCATGAGGGTCAAGGATGATTAATATTGCTGTTCCCTATATTGTGCTGCCGCATTCGCCCCCAGCAGGCCCACTTGCGGATTCAGTACAATATGCAGCGGCAATGTTTTCAGCAAATCCGCAAATCGCCCTTTATCATGAAAAGCGCGCAGGAATGCGCCTTGCTGCATGGCGGGAGTGATTTTCGCGGCGATGCCACCGGCGATATAAATTCCGCCTCGCGGCAACATCATCAGCGCTACGTTGCCGACAAATGCGCCGTAAATTGACATGAATAAATCCAGTGCCAGCCGTGCAATGGGTTCAGTATCTTGCTGCGCATGGTGGGCGATCACTGCTGCCCCATCTTCCTGCGCCATTGCCGCTACCAACTGCGCCGTAGGCACGGCGCGGCCACTGTCGCGCAGAAACTCATAGATAGCCAACAGCCCCGGCCCGGAAACGATGCGCTCATAAGAGACATGGCTGTGGCGCTGCTGCAAATAGCGTAACAACTCATATTGAGTGCCATCAGTCGGGGCGAAATCCATATGCCCTCCCTCCGAAGCATGCACCGTGCAGGCATTGTTGTGCCACGACATCCAGCCCACGCCCAAGCCGGTACCCGCCCCAACTGTAAGACGCGTGCCCTGTGTTTGTACGTGGCCCGTTTGCAAGGTCAGCAGGTCAGCAGAAGCCAACAGCGCAATGCCCCACCCCACTGCTTCAAAATCATTGATCAGCTTTATTTGCGGGATGGCGAAGCGCGCAGCAATCGCATCGGCATCCACTTGCCACGGCAAATTGGTCAACTGCACTTGCCTGCTGTTTACCGGCCCTGCCAGTGCGAAACAGGCAGTGGCAATTTTGCTAATGCCCGCCTCATGCAGGAATCCATCCAGCATTTCGGGCAGGTCGGCATAGTCGGTACTGCGATAGGATTTTTGCAGCAGGGGTGCATAAGTGTTACCAGCCGTGCTAATTTGCAGCAGGGTTTTGGTGCCGCCGATGTCGCCTGCGAGGATGTAGTTCATAAAGGTTGCTTCATTTCAGAAGGTAATGACGACAGGGTTCACAGTTTGAAACTACTACGCGATTACTTGGCATGATACTACCGGATGAGTAACGTGCCTTACAATTGGCAGCATTCAATTGAACATTGACGTAGTATACAGAAATCTGTATCATATTTCCCATGAAGACAACTCTCGACATCAACGATTCCCTGCTTACCAATGCCAAAGCGCTAGCGGCGCAGCAGCAGACCAGCCTGACACGGCTGATTGAGGAGGGATTGCAGCTCCGTCTTCGCACTTCTCATGCCGCAACCAAGGCCACCAAACGAAAGATTCCTGTATTCAAGGGGCGCGGAGGGATGGTTGCGGGGCTAGACCCCTGCAGCAATAAAGCGCTGCTGGATGCCGCTGATAATGACGCCTGATGTCAATGTTTTGATTGCCGCGTCGCGTAGTGATCATCCTCACCATAAAACGGCCTATGCATGGCTGAATCAAGCTGTTGCAGATAGTGTAAATGGAGCAACCATCAGGCTGATGCCTATGGTTGCTACCAGTTTTTTGCGGCTGGTTACCAATGCGAAGATATTTGTCCACCCTACACCTGTGCAGGATGCCATGGAATTTCTGGATGCGCTCCTTGCAGTGCCCGGCGTTGAGATGCCTTTTCTGGGAGCAGAGTGGCCAATATTGCGCCAGCTCTGCTTAGAGCAAAAACTAACCGCAAACGATATTCCCGACGCTTGGCTCGCCTCGGTGGTGATTCAACTTGGCGAACACCTGGTCACATTCGACGCTGATTTCAAGAAATTGTTAAAGCGAACGCAAGTGACGGTGCTTGTACACGACAAGCAATAATTATTTTGCGCAAGTGTTAAGCAATACAACGTCGCTAGGGGTAGCCCGGCAGCTAGTTACTTTTCCTGTTAATGGCTGGGTTATACCTGAGAGCCACTATCTTTGATTACCTGCTCAATACGCGTTTGGAAAAAATTGACTCTTCTCTGGGCTGCATACTGAAATAATCGGGGAAGGTCGACACCCAAAATAATCGTTGCATGGTCACTGCCTAAAGGGTGAGGTTCACCATGTGCAACGATGCGTCCTAGCAATTCAATCACTTCAGAATTCGTTTCTAGAGTGGCGACCCCGGCTTTCTGTAGCCCGTCGAGGCCTGAGGTTCTACCCATTCGACGCAATTCCATATATGCATCCAACACTCGGCATATACGCCCCTCTTGGTCTTGCTTCGAAAGCTGTTTCTTTGTACGTGACACGCCGGCGAAATACGTGAGTACGCTCAAAACGAGTCCGCCGATTCCAATGAGTATCTCGTTGCTCATAGTCTCAGGCATAACGACTTGTTAAGTGGGACCAACCAGTGTGCGCGATAGCCGCGCTAGTTTGGCGTCCGCTCCAACTCAAGTTAGAGCGCGTTCGCGTCTCCGCGCGATTAAGTACCCGGACCACTAAGCTTCGGAAAGCCATGTTCCTCCGATTTATGCAGTTCAAACAGTGATCGACCGCCAAGAGGTTTGATTGGCAGGTGCAACGAGTGGGCAAGCATCGATCCATAGCCGAAGCTGGCCACGCCGCTTTCATCGACCCAACCCTTGCTGACGACCCCGTGAACATAGATACCTTCGTCGTCAAAAATGGGACTCCCACTCATCCCGCCCGGCAAACGAAGCTGCGCCGAGAAACACGGGCCGGGCGTAGGAACGCGGGGTTCCGTAAAGTTATCAGGGAAGCGATCGAGAATCGCACCGGTGGACGCGTGGAGAGCGAAAGGAAAATCGCCCGATATGACACCTTCAGATTGTCGGGTCAGCTCGACCAGCTCGCGCATCTGGCCGTAACCAACCGCGGTAGCCGTTTTCCCAACTGCCATTCCGGTCCCGGCCATGCCTGGCTGCACGATCGTGAGCGGTTGATGTGGGATGTCTTGAGCAATCGGCGCTACTTTGCAGATCGCTATATCTGACTTCAGCTTTAGGTCGACACCCGCAATCGGGAGCGGGCGATCTGCCCGCTCACTTAGGAAGGTGGCCCATTCGATTGGGCGGAAGATATAACCATCGCCTTGGAACATCGGATTGAGCGGAATCATCACACCGATGTGTAAGTCGCGGGCGTACCAAGTCAATTCATCAAGCTCTTTAGTACCGCCGTATTGCCTTTCGATCGGGTCTGTTATGACATGTGCCGCAGTGATTAATAATCCGGTGCAGCTTATAAAGAAGCCGGTGCCGAGACACCGCAAAACGGCCTCGCCTTGGACGTGCGTAACAATGGGCACAATGCTCTGCCCTAAAACGAATCGAATAGTCCCAGCAAGGGCGGGTTGTGCTACCACCCAATCATCCCGGATTGCGAAAAATGTTTCATCCGTGTCTTCAGAAGCTTTCAACGGGATCCCCGTCATTGCGGCGATTTCCCAGCGGCCATCCTTTCTCCTGCCAAAGTGCAGCTTCAGGAGCTCCAGTTCTTGGTTTTTGTCGTCAGCCATTACGTGCGGACAAGCGCTCTAACGAAAGTAGATGGCAAAAGCGCCATGTATTCTGGTGGCACTTGCCATATAAAGTGGAATATCATTTTCGCCTCTTTGATTTCTAAAGATTGAGATTGCGCCCTCCGCGCTAACCAGCACACACTACTTTTGCGCGCACGGGCGCGGGGTCAGGCCAGTTGCAGCTCGCGCGATCCAAACTAGGGAATTTAGCGCTGCATTGACTGCTTCGTTGGTAGGGAAAATCTTGGCCAATTCGGGCGTAAGCAAAACAAGATTGCTGCCCTTCTTGAATTCAGCGTAGTGCTTTCCACGCACACCTTTTCCTAAATCTTCACGCCGATATTCGGCGCGCATTTCTGCAACTTTCTTCATGTATTTTCCTTTCATATCTTGAAAGCGGCGACATGTCACCGCACTCCAAATTAGCGTGTTCAAAGTCGGCCATGCATCACCTTTCCCTCGCGACTTGCTCGCCCGATCAGATGATTCAACGAGTGCCGCCAATGTTCGAATTCTTCCCTGCTGTATAGAAGAATATCTTTGGAAAATGGAAATTTGCGCAAGGCCATTTGCAGGTGCGCCACTTCCTTGCGTCGGCTGCGCTGTGGGGAAAATGGCTCTTGTTCGATGACCAACAAATCCACGTCAGAATCTGACTGTGCATCTCCCCTTGCCCTGGAACCGAACAAAATCACAGCTTGCGGCGATCTCTCGCGGACGATTACATCC
The DNA here is from genome assembly GCA_030646595.1 of Gallionellaceae bacterium. Classification (GTDB taxonomy): domain Bacteria; phylum Pseudomonadota; class Gammaproteobacteria; order Burkholderiales; family Gallionellaceae; genus Nitrotoga. Next base: position 4,319 of record JAUSKS010000131.1, read on the forward strand.
ACTATTTTTTGCAGGATGCTTTCTTCGTCTGTTGTTTGTTGGGCAGTAAGCATTTTTAATACTCCCGGTATGTTTAGCTTGAATAGTTCATTCCGACAGTTGCAATGATACACCGGTGGATATGGCAAATAGTGCGCAGGGTTGTCTGCGCTTTAGAAAACGGCGACATGTACACCCGCAAGGGGTACGCCGTGGTTGTAAGGGGCTGAAGCCCCAACAACACACGCAGGCCGCACTCCAAATCAGGACGCTGGTGAGCCTGAATTCACCGTCAGCGTGACTTCCAGCTCGCCTGGCTGTGGCGACCATGGCAAAGTCAGCATCACGGCTTGCATGATTTTTTCAAACCCAGCTTCGGATTGGGAAACGGTAAAGTAAGGCATGCCGTGCAAGGATAAGGGGCGCCCGGCAGTCAAAATTAAATGCCCGCCCAGCACTTGGTCATCCAGTGTCAGTCCTTGCGCATTGGCCAATTCCAGCACACTGCCAAAGCCGCTCAGGACATGGCCATGCTGGATATAGCGGCCAGCGTAACCATCGCAACTGGGCATGGCCAATGCAATTTTTGTCAGCATGGTTCCGCGCAAGGCGTTGTTCAGGCCGTAAGTCACGCATACACGTTGGCCTTCTAGCGTAATGCGTTTCCATACACTGCCGCCTTCCAGCTCGGCGCGGAATACCATACCGTCGGCGGTGGATTCAAGCAAGCTGTAGTGCAACGCGATGGTTTTGCCATCGAGCTGATAAACATCGCGGAACAAGGTCTGCGCATGTTCGTCAGCCACCAAGTCCTGCGCAGATATTTCGTGCTTGAAAGCGATGCGGTCATGCGCGGAAGCAATGCCCGCAGCGCCATGTTGCATAGCCTGATTAGACGTTATTTTGCGGAAATAATGTTCTGATTGGCGGCGCAGCGTGTCGCCAAAATTATGTCCCAGCAGATAGGCATCCAGCTCGTTGATGCTGGCGCTGCCATCCAGTTTAACGATGGCTTGCAGCGCGCTGTTGTGCAGGAAAATTTCATCGCAACCATCGCTATCCATATCCATGCGCAGCGTAGTGGCGCGAGGGGTAATATGATCCAGCAGCGCTTCCAGCCTGACGATGGCACCGTACACGGCGCGGCGCAAATGCGGCAAATACAGGCCTCCGAACAATCCATGCCAATACGCATCATTGGCTTGAGCAATATAAAGCTGGTCAAACATGGCCGATGTTTGTTTCTTTTTGGGCAGGCTATGCAAACGGCTGGACAAATCCACCATGCGTTTGTGCATCCAGTTTGATTCGGGATAGCGGGTAAAGAAATTTTTCCAGATACCGCCGCGCAGAAAGGCTTTGCGTTCCTGATAATGGCCGGCTGTTTTTTCCGTCTGCACCAAATCGGCATAGGTATGGGCAGCGGTGGTGGGCAGCGTCCATTCGTTCATTTCTATGTAGGAGGTGGTGGGTAAATAAACAATGCCACGGGTTTTTTCAGCGGCATGATATTCGCGGTAGGTTTGGGTCGTGATGCTGGGGGTAGCTAACACGCCGCGTATGAAATTTTCCAGCCAGCCTTGCTCATACACCCATTTATAGGTTTCCGGCCAGATGCCAAATTTTTCGATGTCATCGAAATACACGGCAGCGGCTTTCTTCTCGCTGTGCGCCAGGCTGTCGATAAAAGACACCACTTCATGCGCTGGTGAAAATGGAATGCGATAGCGCAAGGCTTCAGAGATTGGAAACAGATCTAGTTTATGGCCGTCTTCCTCGGTGGTGAAATAGCCATTTAACTCTTCGATGCGCTTGCCGCTACACAGGAAGTGATAGTCATCCACAGTGACATATTCAATCTTGGCGGTGGACAGCGCAGGCACTACCGTGGCTTCCCACACCCGCTCGGTCAGCCATGCGCCGTGTGGACGCACCGCCATTTTGGCTTGCAGCTTGTCCGATAACTTGATAATTTGTCCGACGCGATCCCGGTGCGGGATGACTGCCAGCACGGGCTCAGTATCTCCGCCGCCGAACATTTCCACTTGGCCGCGCTGTACCATTTTGGTGAGCAAACGCATGTCTTGCGGATATTTTTGATATAGATAATCGAGCAGCCAGCCGCTGAAATGTACTGCAAAACGAAATTCCGGGTAGCGGTACAAGACGTGCAGAAAGGGTTTGTAACAACGCTCATGTGCGTCATCCACAACCTCCGGGAAATTACCTACTGGCTGGTGTGCGTGGACGCCGAAAAGCAGAGAAACAGTTTTTTGCGCGCTCATGATTTTACCTTTTTTAAATTCGGTGACGGGTGACGAGTAAGGAGTGACAGTTACCCATTACTAATCACCCGTCACTTGTCACCGCCGCTACGTGGACCGCCGCATCGCTCCGCCCGTTTCCGGTTCGCCATGACCGTGGCTGATGGGGTGATTCAAAGTGGCGGGGGTGGGCAGTTTCAGCAATTGATACAGCCGCATTAAATTGTGCCGGTATAGGCGGTCAAAACTTGCAACGGCAATAGCAGAGTTGTAATCGCCAAACCACCAGAACCAGTCCGAACTTTCACACGAGGCCAGTTGTTTTTCAGCAGTAGCACGTTCGGCTTCGCTCAAGCTGCCACTGGCGATGACCAGGTCATAGCTTTGCTTGGCCACGCACAATAAATCCCAGGCGCGATTTTTGTCCGGCGAGCCTATCCAGGTAGAGAAGTTGCCATATACCCAACTGCCCGCCACCAGACCCGGTAACTGGCCAATCCTGGCGTAACCTTTGCCGTTTGCCGTAGCACGATTTTCTAAATAATCCTGATACGTCGTGGGGCGAATGTGCGCATGATTTTGCAAGGCGGCATACAAGGCGGTCAGAAAATGATAGCCGTTGTAGGGATAATATTCCCAGGCGTTTTCGCCATCCAAAATAATACTGACTATGGGCGCTTCGTCCGCAGGCGCATGGCGCGCGATGGTTTCGAGCTGTGACACAAAATGCAGGGCCGCATCCTGGCCATGCCAGCGGGAGTATTCAAAACCGATCAAATCTGACAAGCGGTCATCGCGAAAAAAACAGACCATGCTGTTTTTGCTGTCCCTTATATGATAAGGACGGTAGAGGTATTGTCCGCGATCCGGGAAAAAATTTTCTGCATTGCGCAGGCTGTTGGCCAGCACTGCTTCGCCGCTGGCTGTCCAGCGGCATCCCTGCTCCGCCAGCAATGCCAGCAAGGGCGTGGAAACTGCACCTTCCGCAGGCCAGACACCTTGCGCCGCCATGCCAAAACGGGCGTGATGACTCCGCTGGGCGGAAGTGAGATGGGCTTGCACCCGGCCATTGCCGCCGGGATAGCGCAAGGACTGCGGCAAGCTGCTGCCCGGTGTGCTTTCGCGTGCGCTGTTAAGGTCCAGTAACAACGGTGCCAGCGGATGATAATGGGGTGTGGTAGAAAGCTCGATTTGTCCGCTTTCGGCCAACTTGCGGTAACGGGGAATGATGTCACCTATCAATCGGGCAATCAGTTCAAATAATTGCTGGCGGTCAGCATGCGTAAAATATTCATTCTTGCTCATCAGGCGAATGACCATATCGTGCTCGCGGCGCACACTTTCGCCACACCACACCAGGTGATGCCACACCAGTAAGTCGGCCAGATATTGCCCCGACAGATAAGACAATGTTGCACTGCCGCCCGGCTCCAGCGTCTTGTATAAATCGAACAGGCGTTTATACGCGGGGTATGGTGCTACCATTTTCTGGTGATCGCTGCGGAAGCAGCTATCCAGCACCAGTTGCCGTTCTTCGATACTCAGGTCATTCAGGTTTTCGCGCAGCAACAAACGCAACAAGGGATCGCGTATCTGGCCGCTGGCGAATTGTTGCTGATAATCTTCCAGTTGATCGAGCAAGACCGGCACGAAATTGACCACTGCTTTCATCTGCGGATGTTGCTCCAGATGATAGGCCATGTCGGTGTAATCCTTGATCGCATGCAGATAGACCCACGGCAACAGAAAATCACCGCTGGCAGAGTCGCGATAATCGGGCTGATGCATATGCCACAGGAAAACCAGATTGAGCGCTTGTGTCATGTTTGTACTGGCCAGCTTTGCTAGCGGACGTTATGGATGCCTTGCCCCAGCATATCCGGTGTGATCAGGGTAATGCCCTTGTCACTAACGAAAAAACGCTGGGCGTCTTGCTCGCGGTTCAAGCCTGCCACCAGGCCCTCCGGGATGACACAATTTTTATCTACGACCACACGTTTGAGTGTGACATTGCGCGCCACTTTGACATTGGGCAGCAATACGGAATCTTCGACCTGACTATAGCTATGTACCGTCACATTGGAAAACAATAAGGAGCTACGCACCTGCGCCCCGCTGATAATGCAGCCACCTGATACCAATGAATCCACGGCCATGCCGCGACGCTCGTTATCATTGAAAACAAATTTGGCCGGAGGCAATTGTTCCTGATAAGTCCAGATGGGCCATTCCTGATCATACATATTAAGGTCGGGCGTGACCTTGGTCAGCTCCATATTGGCCTCCCAATAGGAGTCCACCGTTCCTACATCGCGCCAATAAGGTACGCCGCCATCGGTTTGTACGCAGCTATCTTCAAAGTGTTGGGCAAACACGCGGTAATTGGAAGCGACCAGATAGGGGATGATGTCTTTGCCGAAATCATGGGAGGAATTGGGATCATCGGTATCGCGTATGAGTTGATCATGCAGAAAGCGGGTGTTGAATACATAAATGCCCATACTGGCCAAGGCCCGATCTGGCTTGCCGATAGCCGGGTTGGGATGAGCAGGCTTTTCGTTAAAACCCACCACGCGTGATTCGCCATCCACACTCAACACACCAAATCCGCTGGCATCGGCGATAGGCACTTCGATGCAAGCGACGGTCATGTCGGCTTTTTTGTCCACATGGAAAGCCAGCAATTTGCCATAGTCCATCTTGTATACATGATCGCCTGCCAGGATCAATACATAATCGGGGTTGGTTTCACGCAAGATGTCCAGATTCTGGAATACTGCATCTGCTGTGCCGCGATACCACATTTCTTCAATACGCTGCTGCGCCGGCAACACGTCTATGAACTCATTGAATTGGCCATTCAAAAAACTCCAGCCGCGGCGGATGTGCTGCATCAGGCTGTGCGCCTTGTATTGTGTGGCTACGCCGATACGGCGTATGCCAGAGTTGACGCAATTGGATAATGCAAAATCAATGATGCGGAATTTGCCGCCAAAAGGCACAGCAGGCTTGGCGCGCCAGTCAGTCAGTTGATGCAAACGTGAACCCCGTCCCCCGGCGAGTATCATGGCGTAAGTATTTTTAGTTAGCGAATTAACAAAACGCGTGGGTTGCGGCATGATCTTCCCTGAATATTGTTTACAACTGACAGTAGGACAGATTATATACATAGCAGGCCGACTTTGTGCTTTAAAACGCCCGTCGAGTTTATGCAACCACTACAGCAAGGGCTGGGATGAAGGAAGGCTCGTGTCGCGATTTAAGCAAGCATCAGATAGTAGCGTTACAAGTTAGAAAAACTGGCATATAGTATGCGTGTAATTGCTTCGCAGGTCTGGGATAACATCTTTACGAGGGGAATATCCATGCACCATGTTCATCGCGCTGTCGCAATGTTTGTGTTCATGTGTTTCTCTGTTACTGCCCAGGCAGCTTCTGTGTAGTTTGCCGATAAGCAATCTGTTTATCAGGTTGATGCCAGCACCAACCAAATCACACACAGCATGGCTGTGGATCAAGCCAATGAATTAGCGATAGACGCTAACGACGCCAGCCTGTGGGCAGTCACCAACCAGCAATTGCTAAAGTTCGATGCATCCGGCAACCCCTTATTGCAAATTAATCTGTCATCGCTCGGCCTGAAAGAGGTGCGCCATCTGGCTGCCGACCCTTACGACAGCAGCCTGTGGCTGGCTGATGAAAAGAAATTTGTACATCTGAATAGCCAGGGTCAGTTGTTGGGTGCGTGGGAAACATCCCTCTCCATCCAGGCTATTGCAGTATCTTTGGATCAAAGCCTGTGGCTGCTCGGTAAAAAACGGCTTAGCCATTACAGCGCGCAAGGCGTGTTATTGGCCAGCCAGAATTTGCAAGCGCTGGTGAAACCAGAACCCAAATTTCTTGCTATAGATTCCATAGATTCCTCGTCAAATCGCCTGTGGCTGGCGGGTGAAAAACAACTGCTTCAGTTTGACCCCAGCAACCTCACCCAGCCAGTGCTGAAGATCACACTACCCGACGTGACCAGTGGCATCACGCTCGACACTAACAGCGGGACGTTGTGGTTAATGGACAAACAAAACCTTATCGCCTACACGCGTGACGGTGCCTGGCTTAAAACGGTTGATCTCAAAACGCTCAGCATCAAAGAACCGCAGCGACTGGCCTACGATCCAGTCAGTCTGAGCTTGTGGTTGGGGCATAAAACCGGCCTGAGCCGCCTGACCACAGACGGAACGCCAGTCATCACCTTGCTTAACGCAAAAACGGTGCAACTGAGCTTTTTACTGTAATCAGTACTCCATTTTGTGGTCTACCCATGACGTAAAAAAGCGGGACTCTTACGAGTCCCGCTCCGGTAATCGCGGCAAGCAAAGCAAGGTATCTACCCCTGCCGTGCAGAGCGCACGTTGGTGATGTTACTGCGTCGAGTCGTAGAGTTCGCCGCCGTCGATGGCGGGGCTCTTACTGTTGTGCTGGACACACACATTTACCACACCCGATGCACTGCCCTCTAAATCTGAAGCAGTGAAGTGAACATGGTACATACGTCCGTCCCCCCTGCCTGATCGCTCAGCACGCAGAAGCACGGTGCCGTCGGCATTGATAACTGCATCAACCGCCGTATCGCCATCTCCCAGACCGTTGGTTACCTCATCCTGAGTGACACTGTCGATGGTGATAGTCGCATTGTCCTCTGGATCACTCACGCCAATGATGCCGATGGCTACAAGCTTGTGGTTTGGCGGCCACATGCAACTGATGGTCGGCTGCGCTGCAGACACAAGTGGTGGATCATTGGCATTCTGCACATGAATGATCGTCGTGTCAGTCGCCGTGCCACCGTAGCCGTCATCCACCGTCAGTTTAAACGTGAGATCCTCACCACCCGCGCTGACAAAGGGAGTGGTAAAGCTCGGTGTAGTGGTCGTACTACCCGAAAGGGCCACAACTGTGCCACCGACCTGTACCCAAGCATAAGTCAACGCGTCACTGTCTGGATCACTGCTGGCACTTCCGTTCATCTGGACGGCACTATTCTCGTTCAGAGTCATATCCATACCAGCGTCCGCGACCGGGAGATTATTGACGTTGGTAATACTCACCGTCACCGTGTCTTCGACATTTGCGAAGGTGTAGCCGCTTGGTGGTGCATTCTGCGGCAAGCCATCATCAACAGTCAGTTTAAACACAAGCGACGCGACGACGCCAGGCACACCGCCCATGCCACCGATAGGCGCAGTAAAGCTCGGCGAGGCCGTATTTGCCCCAGTGATCGTTACCGTCGGACCGCTCTCCTGCACCCACGCATAGGTGATGGAATCGCTGTCGATGTCGAAGCTATTCGTACCGTCCAAAGCGACTGGGGAACCCTCTGCAATAGACAGATCAATGCCAGCGTCAGCCACAGGCGTGTGGTTGACGTTGACGACAGCAATGCTGACTTGATCCACATCACTCAGGCCGTTAGCCGTGACAGTCAATTCAAAGGTGAGCGTCTCGCCGCCGACCGCAACGGTTGGGGAGGTGAAGGATGGCTGACTTGTACTGGCACCAGAGAGCGCCACAGCCGTGCCGCCGACCTGTACCCACGCATAGCTTAAGGTATCGCCATCAGGGTCATTGCTGGCAGTTCCATCAAGAGTGACGGTCTGCACCTCGTTCACGGACTGATCCATGCCTGCATTGGCGTTAGGCGGTGAATCAGCGATCTCGAATGTACAGATTGCAGAACAGCCGTCGCCGCCAGCGATGTTACCGTCATCGCACTGCTCGGAGCCTTGCAGGAGACCATTACCACAAACCACGCCTTCGCAGACATCACCTTGGCCATTATGGTTCGCATCTGTCTGTGTCGGATTGTAGTTAAGGGGACAGTTGTCAACATTTCCGCAAATCCCGTCGCCGTCAGCGTCATTACTGAAGTCCAGCGGGCATGCATCAACGTCATTACATATGCCATCGAAGTCGGCGTCCGCGCATGCTCCGCCACCGAAAGTCAGGGTTGGGAAGGCACCCCATGGAGCTTGTACCACATTCGTAGCCGTGAACGAGACTGTGTGCGCTCCTCCAGCAAAGCTGCTCGTGAATGTCTGGTAGTGGATAACGGCTGGGGGATTGCCATTGGGTGAGGTACTAGCCGCCGCACACTGAATGCCAGCCGGCAGTGCCGCTGGGTAAACCCAGCCCGAGAATGGGTATGTAAACCCGTCAAGGATAATGCCGCCGATGGGCGACGGGCCTTCGGTTGGAGAGTGGTAAGTGCCTGCATAGAAGGTTGTGACTGGCCCCACGTCTTTCCAGCAGATTTTTACCGTATGCGCGCTCGCACCAACCGAAACCATCATCGCAGCGACACCCAGCACAGCTGCCAGCAGTGAGCAAACGCTTGGAAATAATTTAAGGATTTTCATTGCGCTTCTCCCATGCCTAGTAAGGATCGAATCTGATGCGCAATGGGCGCTGCCGTCTCAAATGGGGTTCCGCCGACGCAATCTTCTGTTAAAACCTTGAACATTCCCCACGCTTGCTGGAGGTTATCCGGACTGATGGAAGCAGCAGGCGCATTGAGTTCCGCTTGAATGGCCGTGATCTCAGTGGCGCAGGTAGGATCGGCAAAAGCCATCGGAGTAAAACCGATTGCCGTTACAAACAGCAGGGCTGTTAGCTCCAACTTTAGTCCACTAGTGGTTTTTTTTGCGCTTGTTAAAACACTGTTCATGCTTTCTCTCCTTAATTAATGAAGTGCATCTCGTCTAGAGACGGCACTTCAAATGGTTGGAATACGCGCGAATAAATATACATGTAAGCTAACATGTACGATGACATCATACCAAAATCAGTAGTGTCCGGTATATTTAGAGCCTTGTCCAATGACAAGTGAGCCTGAACGAGGGAGTGTGTTTCCAGCGTGAGATGAGCCTGGACAACCTGAATGCGGCTACCACCTCGGCAGCGGTTACGATTACCGTCAAGTAGCGCGTCCCGGCAGGGTTGTTTTTTTGAGATTAAATCAGGAGGGGGTGTCCTGAATTTTGTGTAAACGGAATTCATTAATGCGCCTAACGGCGCGTACTTTGTGTCCACTCCGGTTTTTATCAACCGGTCTGACCCTCATGGCACTCGGTTAAGGATTGAGCGCCCTAAAAACGGCGGGCTGAACACTTCTAAATGGTAAGCTTTTGTTGCGACACGAAAGCCACCATTACAGGAGGTCAGCCCAAATGAAGGATACCAAAATTGAACGGATTCGGCAGAAAGTTATGACGTTGAAACGGCAG
>JAUSKS010000145.1 GCA_030646595.1 Gallionellaceae bacterium
GGGCAACGCCATTCTGAGCTATTGCTGGAATTGCTGGATAGTGTATTGCAAGAAGCAGGTGTGAAACTGGTGCAACTGGATGGCATTGCTTACGGTGCCGGGCCGGGTTCTTTCACTGGTGTGCGCATAGCCTGTGGCGTGGCGCAGGGGCTGGCGCTGGGGGCAGAGTTGCCAGTGCTGGGAGTGTGCACCTTGCAGGCGCTGGCGCAGGCCGCAGGTCACGACCAGGTAATTGCCGCACTGGATGCGCGCATGGGTGAGATCTATCATGCAGTATATGAGAAGCAAGCAGGGAAATGGATGACCGTGTGCGAACCGAATTTATGTTTGCCGCAACATGCGCCCGCCGTTTTAAACGCGGGATGGTTTGGGGTGGGCAGTGGCTTTGCGCTGAATGGCGCAGTGTTGAGCGAGCGGTATGGTAATCAGCTGGCTGCTTGCGATGCGCAGGCCATCCCTCAAGCCAGTGCCATTGCGCACTATGCTGCACCTTTGTTTGCTGCGGGCCAAGGCAGCGATGCCGCACAAGCCATGCCACTTTATCTGCGCGACAAGGTAGCGTTGAAAACTGCTGAGCGATAATGTCCCCTGCATTGCGTCCCATGAATGCAGCCGATCTGGATCAGGTGCTGCGTATTGAAAACAATGTGCATGCTTATCCATGGACGCGCGGCAATTTTCGGGATGCAATGAATAGTCATTATCTATGCCAAGTGTACGAGATGGATAATGAAATATTGGGTTATGCGGTGCTCATGTTGGCAGTAGACGAGGCACAGTTGTTGATTATCGGCATTGCTGCCGCCTATCAACGACAGGGCTTGGGTGGCAGGTTGTTGGGTGAAATCATGAATGCTGCGAGACGTTTAAATTTGCAGCGCATAATATTGGAAGTGCGTCCATCCAATGTCGTTGCACTGGGGCTATATCGCAAATCAGGGTTTAGCGAATTGGCCTTGCGCCGTGATTATTATCCCTCTGCGGCAGGACGCGAGGATGCAATGGTAATGGAATATTTATTGTGACCCGACAAGAAGCGATATTGCGCGAGCTTAATCTTTATCCGCTGTGGCAGCGGCGTAGCACCAGTGTGCCTATGCCGCAGATAGTACCTGGCGTGGATGGCGGCGCGGCAAGCTGGGATGAGTTAAAGGGAGCAGTAAAAAATTGCACCTTGTGCAAGCTGCGCGCGGGTTGTACGCAAACTGTGTTTGGCGTGGGGGATGAAAAGGCTGCGTGGCTGTTTGTGGGCGAAGGCCCAGGCGCAGATGAAGATGCGCAAGGCGAGCCGTTTGTGGGGCAGGCAGGCAAGTTGCTCGACAGTATGTTGGCGGCGATCAAATTAAAACGCGGCGACGATGTTTATATTGCCAATATCGTCAAATGTCGTCCACCCGGTAATCGCGTTCCCGATGCTGAAGAAATTGCGCAGTGCTTGCCTTATCTGCAACATCAGATTGCGTACATCCAGCCCAAAGTGATTGTCGCGCTAGGCAAGACCGCCGCGACTGCGCTGCTGGGGCGTGAGGCAACTTTGGCCAGCTTGCGTAACACCGTACACAGTTACCAGGGCATCCCGCTGATCATTACCTATCATCCCGCCTACTTGTTGCGCACCCCACTGGACAAAGCCAAGGCGTGGCAGGATATCTGCCTGGCGAAGGAAACCATGCAAGGCTTGGGTTAGCTCTTCATATCTGCCCTGTATCCTGATCGTGCCCATGTTTTTTATACAGCGCGGTCATGATGCCGGAAAGCAACAAGCCGAATACCAGAATGATGGTAGTCATGCTGAAATCCAGTTTTTCCATCAGGGCATACAACCCCAGCATGGCAAAGATGCTGAGATTTTCGTTGAAATTCTGCACTGCGATGGAACTGCCCGCACCCATCAGCAAATGGCCGCGATGTTGCAACAAGGCATTCGTCGGCACCACGAAGTAGCCGCCCATCGCACCGATGACAATTAACAACACCACCGCCAACGCAGGGCTGGTCACCGGAATCATGGCCAACACCAACAGCCCCATCAGAATGCCGACTGGCAAAACCTTTACCGAGTGTTCAATCTTGACAAATTTGGCCGCCAGGATGGCGCCTATGGCAATACCAAAAGCGACCCAGGCGGTCAGTCGGGCGGCTTGGCTCATGTTGTAATGCAGGGCGGTGGCAGACCATGCCAGCACCAGCAGACGCAAGGTCGCGCCTGATCCCCAGAATAGCGTAGTGACCGCCAGCGATACTTGTCCTAGCGGATCTTTCCACAACAACCTGAAGCAATGGATGAATTCCTTGAGCAAAAATACCGGGTTGCGGCTTAACGGCTTGTGATCTATCGGCAGGCGCGGGATATACAGGTTAAACATTGCCGCAATCAGATAGAGTGCAGTAATAATTAAAATGGCCAGTTCCGGCGGAGTATCCATACCGGTGTGAACCAGGGGGACGTCCCACCATTGCAGCATGGGTAGCGCAACATGCGGCCCGATAAGAAAGCCGCTGAGCACTGCGCCGAGTATGATGGCCAGCACCGTCAAGCCTTCAATCCAGCTATTGGCCAGAACCAATTTTTCAGGCGGCAGATATTCGGTGAGGATGCCATATTTGGCGGGTGAATAGGCGGCTGCGCCAAAGCCTACTATGCCGTAGGCAATAAGCGGATTGACTCCAACCAGCATGGCCACGCAACCGAATAGCTTGATGCTGTTGCTGATCAACATTACCCGGCCCTTGGGCAAGGAATCAGCAAAGGCACCAACAAATGGAGCCAGCACGATATAGGAAACGACAAATGCTTCTTGTAATACCGGCGTATGCCAGTCGGGAGCATGCAGGGTTTGCAGCAGGGCAATGGCAGCGAACAGCAGAGCATTATCGGCAAGCGCGGAAAAAAATTGCGCTGCCAGGATGATGTAAAAACCGAGTTTCATGCGCAACAAGTTTTTTTAGCAGCGCGATTTATATCACGAAACGGGGATGCCTGCTATCATTCGCTACGTTCTTGTTTGCCAGCCTGCAACCATGCCCCGTCCGATACAAGCCCATATTGACCTCTCTGCATTGCAACACAACCTGCACCTTGCCCGTCGCGCGACTTCGGCGCGCATCATGGCAGTCATCAAAGCCAATGCTTATGGACATGGTTTATTGCGCGTAGCGGAAGCATTAAAGGCAGCCGATGGTTTTGCACTGCTGGATATAAACGATGCTGTGCGTTTGCGCGAGGCAGGATATCGCCAGACTATATTGTTGCTGGAAGGATTTTTTACCCCTGACGATATTCCGCTACTGGCCGAGTATGATCTTGCCTGCGTAATACACAACGCGCAGCAAATTGCCATGCTGGATGCCTACCCGCGCCGTGGCAGTTTGCAAGTGTGGCTCAAGGTCAACAGCGGCATGAATCGCTTGGGTTTTGCGCCGCAGGAAGTGCCTGCCGTGATGGAGCAACTCAAGGCCCATCCTGCCGTGCGCGACATCACGCTGATGACCCATTTTTCCCATGCCGATGAAACAAGCGGCGTGGCTGCGCAACTGGAAGTATTCAATGCACTGTCCGCGCCTTATCGCGTGGCGCGTTCGCTGGCCAATTCTGCTGCGCTGTTACGCTACCCGGCCACTCACGCTGATTGGGTGCGCCCCGGTATCATGCTGTATGGCGCTTCGCCATTTGCTGAAACCAGCGCGCAACAACTGGGTTTGCAGCCGGTGATGACACTGCACAGTGAAATAATTTCGGTACGCGAACTGAAGGCGGGTGACTACATAGGCTATGGTGGCCAGTTTCGCGCAGAGACTACCATGCGTGTCGGTGTGGTGGCCTGCGGCTATGCCGACGGCTATCCGCGCCATGCGCAAACTGGCACACCCGTGCTGGTGCAAGGCCAGCGCACCCGTATGCTGGGGCGTGTCTCTATGGATATGTTGACTGTGGATTTAAGTGCCATGCCCACCGCCGCAGTGGGCAACCGCGTGACTTTATGGGGAGACGGTTTACCAGTGGAAGAAGTGGCGCATGCGGCGGGCACCATCAGCTATGAATTGCTGTGCGCGCTGACGGCGCGAGTGCCGGTTTATTCGTAGCACGTCACTTGTAGACCTTAATTTTTACTTGATTTATAGTAACGAATAAGTTACTATAAAAACGTATGCAAATCCGAGTTGAAGAATACATTTGTTCCGATGGCACGAGCCCTTATAAAACATGGTTTGATAGCCTTGAGGATCAAGCTGCTGCCAAGATTGTTACAGCTAAATTGCGTTTGGAACTTGGCAACACTTCCAGCGTGAAATGGTTTGACGGTATTGGTGAGTACGTCATTAATTCGGGCCCTGGCTACCGTATTTATCTCGCTAGGGATGGCGAAGTACTTATTGTTTTGTTTGGCGGTGGTACCAAGCGCGGACAGCAAAGAGATATTGACCGGGCAAAGGGATTGCATGCTGAGTACAAGGCGCGGAAGAAAGCTAAGTCCGCCGCCAACAAGACGGATAAACAAAAGAGGTGATCATATGGCACTAACCCGTAACTTTAAGCAAACTGTGATTGAGCGCGTTCAGCGTGATCCTGAATTTGCAAAGGCACTCCTTGATGAAGCAGCAACATTATTTCTGAGCGATGAGCCGGAAACGGCACGCCTCATCCTTCGCGATCTTGTTAATGCTACGCTTGGATTCGAGCAGTTGGCTGAACTGACTGACAAGCCAAGCAAGAGCCTGCACCGCATGTTGTCGTCCAATGGCAACCCAAGTATGGATAACCTCGCGGCAATTTTTGGTGCTGTTCGTGCCAGCTTAAAAGTTAGCCTTGAAGTTCATGCGGTGAAAATAGCGTAACCTGGTGTCAGTCATGCTGAAGCTGGAGCATTGACTGATAATCCCACTACGCGACTTGTCGCGTATTTCTATCCATTACCCCAGCAACTGCTTCACATGCTCCCGCTCTTCCACCAGCTCACGATAACTTTCTTCCATGTGCTTGCGACCCAATGCACTGATCGGCAAACCTTGCACAATCTGATACTGGCCATTTTTGCAGGTAACCGGGAAGCCATAGATTACGCCTGCGGGGATGCCATAGCTGCCATCGGACGGCACGCTCATGGTAACCCAGTCATCGTGATGTGACCTAAGCATCCAGTCGTGAATATGCGCAATAGCTGCATTAGCGGCGCTGGCGGCGCTGGACAGGCCGCGCGCTTCGATTACTACTGCGCCGCGTTTTTGTACCGTGGGGATAAATTCGCGTTCTACCCATTCTTGATCCAATAGCATTTCACGCACCAACCGGCCATTAATTTCAGCGTGGTCCAGGTCGGGATATTGGGTGCCGGAATGGTTGCCCCAGATGATCATTTTTTTGATGTCG
>JAUSKS010000256.1 GCA_030646595.1 Gallionellaceae bacterium
ATATGGCGTGGACGCAGTGTTTGATGGTACCAGCAACACCAGTGCGCGCTGGGTTACCTGTGAGGATAAAAAAATGCTGGCCGAATTTGAAAAGGCCTTGTCACACAATATTGCCTACGATGCGGCCAGCAATATGGCTTATCTTGCGCCCAATAGTGTTAATTTAAAACTGACGCAGGAGCGCTGGCCGCAGGTGGTTTTTCATACTACGCGGGAACATGCGGTGCGTTTGTAGAGTGCTCAAGCCCCACGCTTGGAAAAATCTTTGAGTCTGAATCCGAGCAATCCCAACACCGCAAAATAAACTACTCCGCCTGCTATCACCAGCGCAGTTAATCGCCAGATGCGCACCCAGCCACTGCTGGTGAGCCAGCTTTGTTCATTACCCATGCCGAACCAGAGTATTAATCCCAATCCCAACATGGCTGCGCACAATTTGGCCAGGAAGATACCCCAGCCTGGCTCCGGCTGGTAAATGCCGCGCTTGCGCAATAGATAAAATAAAATGCCGGAGTTAAGGCAGGAGCCTAGGCCGATGGATAACGCCAATCCGGCGTGTTGCAGCCAGCCTATGAATAACAGGTTCATTATTTGCGTGGCGAGCAAGGTGATGATGCCTATCTTGACCGGCGTTCTAATGTCTTGCCGTGCATAAAATCCGGGTGCCAATACCTTGACGGAAATGATGCCGATCAGTCCGACGCTGTAGCCAACCAGCGCGTTGCGCGTCATTAACACATCATGTGCAGCGAAGGCACCATGCTGGAAGAAGGTGGCCAGCAAAGGCACGGCGATCATGCCCAGCGCGAGTGCGGCAGGCAAGGTTAACATGAAGGTCAGACGCAAGCCCCAATCCAGGAGCTTGGAATATTCTTCCGGGCTTTTGTTGGCGTGATGTTTGGAGAGTGAAGGCAGTAATATAGTACTGATCGCCGCACCCAATACGCCGGAAGGAAATTCCATCAGGCGATCTGCGTAATACAGCCACGACACGCTGCCTGCCACGAGGAAGGAGGCGAAGATGGTGTTGATGATAAGGCTGATCTGGCTGATGGATACGCCAAACACCGCCGGCCCCATTTGCTTGATAACGCGCCACACGCCCGCATCTTTTAAATTAAGGCGGATAGTCGGCAGCATGCCGATTTTTTTCAGAAAGGGTATTTGAAAAGCGAGCTGTACGAAGCCCGCCACGAATACTGCCCAGGCCAGTGCCATGATGGGCGGGTTGCAATAAGGTGCCAGCCATAAGGCCGCGCTGATGAAACACAGGTTGAGCAGGATGGGCGCAAAGGCAGGCACCCAGAATTTGTTATAGGTGTTGAGTATGGCGGCAGCAACTGCGACTAATGAGATGAAAAATATATAAGGCGAGGTGATGCGCAGTAGTTGCACGGTGAGCGCAAATTTTTCCGGCTCTTTTACAAAACCCGGCGCGCTGATGTAGACCAATATCGGTGCGGCAATAATGCCGATGAGCGTCACAAAAAATAAAATGATGGCCAGCAAAGTCACCACATGATCTACCAGCAACTTGGTTTCTTCTTGCCCACGGCGGTTTTTGTATTCACCAAAAATGGGCACGAAAGCCTGCGAGAATGCGCCTTCCGCAAACAAGCGACGCAATAAATTGGGGAGTTTGAAGGCAACAAAAAACGCATCGGTGGCCATGCCTGCGCCGAAGATACGCGCAATCAATACATCGCGCACAAAGGCCAGAATGCGCGACACCAGCGTCAGGCTGCTGATGGTGCCCAAGGCTCTAAGCAGATTCATCCGGTCACCTGCACGGCGCGCTTACCAATTATTGCGGTTCGGATCGCGTCGTTCATGGGCAACAGGGGGCTTTGCTCTATCTGGGTCAGCATCGCGGCTACCCCGTCCAGCGCGTACCAACAAGTGATGGTCGGCAATGTATTGTTTGATCAGGTTAAACGCCGGAGTGTTAGCTTCTTTCAGGGCAATACGCACTATCAGGGATTTGACTCCCCCTATCATCATGGGGCGAACAAAAGAAGAATAATCCACCCTCTGGTCTGGTGCAGGTGGTAAGGTGGCGCACAAGCGTTCCGCCCAATCAACAGGCTGGAAAACTTCTCCTTCCAGAGTAATGCCTTGTATGACGAATTCCGCAGCAGCAGACAGCATATTTATTCCAGCGTGATAATTGAAGTTCAACTAATGCCATCATACCATTTAGTACTGCTCTGTTATTTGTGCAGTAATTTTTTCGCGCAGCAGCTTTCTCGGTATGTATGGGAATGAGGACTGGCGTACATTGTCGGCAATGCGAATATGTTATACACTCTTTTCGCTGTTCATTTTTTCATCCGGTTTATTTCTGAATAACCACGCAAGGAGCAACCATGCAAAACCCACTGGATTCGTTATGGGGTACCGTTATTTCCGGCCTCGTTTTAACTATCGTACTGTATCAATTGGTTCATGCCCTGTAGACATGTACTGTTAAATAATTTTTTAGGATGCCTTTAAAAATTCAGAGTTCGCCCAAATGCAAGGCGCGGAAAAAATTTCGCCGCGCCGCATATGCTAGTATATGTAAGCAAGAAATTTTTTCCGCAACGCAGCAGTTGGGATGAAATGTGGATTTTTAGAGGTATCCTTAATTTTAGGAGGTGAAAAATGGATTACATACCGGCAATGATGCGTTGGATACACTTGATGGCAGGTGTAATGTGGATAGGTTTATTGTATTACTTCAATTTTGTGCAAGTTGCAGCACTTAAAGCTGCTGCTGCTGATAATAATGCAGCGGGGATTACCAAGCATGTAGCACCACGCGCGCTGTTTTTCTTCCGCTGGGCGGCTTTGGTAACATGGTTGGCTGGGGCAGCTTTGCTGGGCAAATATTTTGTTGCGGCGTTTACCTTGCAGCATGACCATGCGGTGATTGGTGTCGGCGCATGGCTCGGCACCATCATGCTGCTGAATGTGTGGGGCTTGATCTGGCCCAACCAGAAAAAAGTGCTGGGCCTGAAACCTGCCACCGATGAACAAAAAAACAAAGCTCGTCGTATTGCCTTCCTGGCTTCACGCACCAATACCATGCTGTCTATTCCCTTGTTGTTTTTCATGGCAGCAGGCGCTCATCCGGGCATTTATGGGTTTTAAAAAACTGGCCGCGTGATGCCCAGCCAGTAAGGAAGAATGATGAAGAAAATACTTAATTGGGCAACCTTAAGCTTCATGTTGCTCGTCAGTTTGACATTGTCAGTCACCTTGCTCGGCGGCTGCGGGCCTGGGGAGGATAAGACCTATACGGGAGTTGTTACTACCGTTGCAACGGGGCTCAATGCTCCTTTTGGTATTACCGCAAATGGTGGCAATCTGTATGTAACAAACAATGGCAGCCATACCGTTGTTAATATTGTCGCATCAGGTGTCGTAACCATTGCGGGATCGGGTACCAGTGGTTTTGCCGACGGTACAGGCACGCTGGCAGGCTTTAATCTTCCCTCCGGCATTACCACGGACGGCACCTATTTATATGTGACTGACACTAACAACCATGCCATTCGCAGGATACTTATTTCATCATCGGCTGAAGTAGATACGTGGGCTGGCGCGTCCTCTCCTGGTGCGGACAATGGCGTACGCACAGCAGCGAGATTCACAGCTCCGGTTGGGTTAGTGTGGAACAACGGTAGTTTATATGTGGCTGACACAGGCAACCATATCATCCGCTTGATTAGCGGGTCGGGCGAGGTCTCAACGATCGCTGGTGTGAGCGGTGTGAGTGGCTTTGAAGATAAGTCGGCAAGTGCAGTGGCAGGAACATTCGCGTACTTCAACAGCCCTTCCGGGATTACCACTGACGGTATCAGCCTATATGTAGCTGATACCGGTAATCATGCCATACGCAAAATAGATATTAATGCCACTGGTGTGCCAGTAACAACAATTGCCGGTGCGACGCCCCTTGCGCCAGGCTCTGGCTTTACTGATGGTACAGGCCCCAATGCGAGATTCAAGTCTCCTGTCGGCATAGTCAGAAGCGGTGCTAATCTGTATGTGGCGGATCGCGATAATCATACTATCCGCAAGATAGATATCCTCACCTATGTAGTTACCACGCTTGCTGGTGCACCAGGCAGCTCCGGCGCAGATGATGGCACAGGCACCGGGGCAAGATTCAATTCCCCGAAAGGAATTGCCAAGGACGATATCAACCTGTATGTGACCGACACCGGTAATAACCGCATCCGCAAGATTCAGTAGGTGCAACGCAATCCAATAGGGAGAGCACTCTTGAATGATCCAGACATCCGCTGGCAACAACGATTGAGCCACTATCAGCAGGCATTGGCTCAATTGAGTAGTGCGGTTGGGTTGAGTCAGCAACGCCCATTGTCGCGTATCGAGCAGCAAGGGTTGATCAAGGCGTTCGAGTTCACTCATGAATTGGCTTGGAATGTGATGAAGGATTTCTTTGAATTTCAGGGCGAACATTCCATCATGGGATCGCGCGATGCAACCAGGCTGGCCTTTGCCAGAGGGTTAATTGCAGACGGCGATGGCTGGATGGAAATGATCAAAAGTCGTAACCAAACCACGCATACCTACAACGTAAGCACTGCGGATGAAATCGCCGGAAGTATCATCGCGGCTTATCATGCGCTGTTGTTATCGTTTGCCGACAAGATGGAAGCATTGCAAAATGCTGGCTGAAACGCAAAGTTTATCCTTTGGGCTTAAGCCAGAGACACTGGCGAAAATACGCAAAGTATTTGCTACCTATCCACAAATTCAACAGGTCATCCTCTATGGTTCACGCGCCAAGG
>JAUSKS010000150.1 GCA_030646595.1 Gallionellaceae bacterium
AGTTTCCAGGCGCACATCCTTGAACATGCCGGTGGCAAACAAAGCGCGTATCGCAGCCGCAGCATGCTCATTATCCAGCGTATCGCCAACTTTGACGGGCAGATAGCTGAACACTGTGCCCGGTTCGGTACGCTGTATACCTTCTACCCGGATATCCTTGACCACAAAGGGTTCGATGGCTGCGGCAGAAGTGGCATATAACAGGGGCACCAAGGCCGCCAGTTTGTTCATTTTCATGGTTGGGGTACGAGACGGCTGATATCGTTATATAAGGCAAAAAACATCAAGGTAACAAGCAGTGCGATACCTACCTTCTGTCCGGCCACCCATATCTTTTCCGACACGGGACTGCCTTTAATTAATTCCACCATATAATACAGGAAATGCCCGCCATCCAATAAGGGAATGGGCAGCGCATTCAACACGCCCAGGCTGATACTGACCAGGGCCAGAAACCCCAGATAGGCCGCCACGCCAAGCTGTGCCGACTGCCCGGCATAATCGGCAATAGTAATGGGTCCGCTCAAATTTTTCAGCGAAATCTCGCCTACTATCATCTTGCCCAGCATTTTCAAACTCAACGCCGAAGTTTCCCAAGTCTTGCGCATTGCCTGTCGCAAAGCAGGCAGAGGGGTATAGCGCACTTCGGTCCGTAGCGTATCAAACTCATGCTGATCGATCCGTGGTGCAGCGCCGATTTTTCCTATGCTATGGCCCGCTTCCAAGTTGGCTTCAGGACTAACACTGATAGACAAGGAAGCGTTGTCACGCACAATTTCCAGTTGCAATGTTTGCCCTGGATGACTGCGCACAGCTTCTACAAATTCACTCCAACGCGTAATCGCTTGGCCATTAACGCTCACAATGCGATCATCGGCGCGCAAGCCTGCACCTTGTGCCGCGCCTCCTGCGCTTATTTTTCCTATCACTGGCTGTATCAAAGGCTGAAAAGGTTGCAAACCCAGCTTTTGTAAAAATTCGCCATCCAGATCGCCTGGCGTTAGCGCATGTAGCGAAAGCAGATGTTGCTGCGTTTGTTCGGACGCAGTACGTGTTTCAATCTGCGCATCCGCACCTTGCAAGACCAGATTCATTAATATCCAGCGCGCCTCATCCCAACTGGCAATCGCTTGTCCATTAATGCGGGTAATGGTTTGTTGCTCTTGCAGTTGCGCCGCAGCCGCAGGTGTTTGTGCCGGAATTGCGCCCAGTATCGGTTTCAGGCCCGGCACACCATGCATGAATAGCACCCAATACAAAACAATAGCCAGAAGAAAATTTGCTAGCGGTCCGGCGCTGACGATAGCCATACGCTGCAATACCGGTTTGCGGTTAAATGCCTGGGACAATTCATGCGGTGCCACCACACCTTCACGCTCGTCCAGCATTTTGACGTAGCCCCCCAAAGGAACGGCGGAGATCACCCATTCCGTTTCACTGTGCCCAAAGCGTTTGGTATATAACGCCTTGCCGAAGCCCACGGAAAAACGCAACACCTTGACCCCACAGCGCCGCGCCACCCAATAGTGGCCGAACTCATGGAATACCACCAACACCGCTATCGCGAATATAAAAGCTAATACGGTAATCATCGTAAAATAAACTCCTGTGCTGCCGTACGCGCTGCGGCATCGGCCTGTAATACATCTTCCAGCGTAGTAATTATTTGCACGGGCAAATCAGCCAGAACCTTTTCAATCAAACGTGGAATGGTCAGATAGGGAATTTGTTTCGCCAGAAAAGCAGCCACTGCAATTTCATTGGCTGCGTTCAGCACCACCGGGGCACTGCCTCCTGCCTGCAAAGCCTGATAGGCCAGCGCCAGACAAGGGAAGCGCACAAAATCGGGTTCCTCAAAAGACAGGGTTGCGACCTTGAATAAATCCAGCGCTGCCACGCCCGCCTCTATGCGCTGCGGATAAGCCAGGGCATAAGCAATAGGGGTACGCATATCGGGATTACCTAACTGCGCCAGTACTGAACCATCCACATATTGCACCAAGGAATGCACCACACTCTGCGGATGCACTACCACTTGTATCATATCGGCTGGAGCATTAAACAGCCAGTGCGCCTCGATAACTTCCAGCCCTTTGTTCATCATGGTGGCCGAGTCCACCGAAATTTTTCGCCCCATCACCCAATTCGGATGGGCACACGCTTGCTCCGGCGTAACCGCTTGCAATTCCGTAAGCGCCGTATGCAGAAACGGCCCGCCGGATGCAGTCAACAAAATTTTACTCACACCACTGGCGGCCAGATCACCTGCATAGCCACCCGGCACATATCTACCCGCCAGCGCCTGAAAAATAGCATTGTGTTCGCTATCAATCGGCAGCAGCGTTGCGCCATGCGCGCGCACTGCATCCATAAATACCTGCCCTGCCATGACCAGCGCTTCCTTGTTGGCCAATAAAATCTTTTTACCGGCGCGCGCTGCGGCCAAGGTTGGCGTCAATCCAGCTGCTCCCACGATAGCGGCCATCACGGTATCCACTTCAGGCAAGGACGCTACTTTTTCCAGCGCAGCCATGCCATATAACACCTCCACCGGCAATCCGGCAGTGGCAATGCGCTGTGCCAAACGGGTAGCGGCGACCTCGTCCAGCAGCACTGCGTAGCGTGGCTTAAAGCGTACACATTGCTGGAACAACAGCTCATCCTGACGGTGCGCAGTCAGTGCAACAATGCGGTAACGCTCAGGATGACGCGCCACCACATCCAGGGTGCTGGCACCTATGCTGCCGGTAGAACCCAGCAAAGTGAGTGAACTCAGCGTAGCCATAAGTCGTGGAACAACAGTGCCAGAGCAGCCAGAGGCAGCGTGGCAGTCAGCGCATCAATGCGATCCAGCAACCCTCCATGGCCCGGCAGCAAAGTGCCGCTATCTTTCACACCTGCCTGGCGTTTGATGGCAGATTCAAACAAATCACCGATAACTGCGCATGCAGTTCCCAGCCACGCCACCAGTAATAGACTGTGTACTGTGTGTGCAGCAAATAAATCACTGGCTGCAGCCACCAACAAGATATATACCGACACCCCCAGCAGTGCACCGACTACCCCTTCCCAGGTTTTGCCAGGACTGATGGTGGGTGCCAGCTTGTGCTTGCCAAATTTGCGTCCAGCAAAATAGGCAGCAATATCGGCCATCCAGACCAAACTCATGACGCCCAGTAACAAGTAAGGATTGTGTGTGCGCATATCCAGCATGGACAAACCCAGCGGGAGTAATACCAACCAACCAACCACAGCCATGCATAGCGGTTGGCGCACTTGCACAGCAAAAGCCAGCCACAGTGGCACCAGTACCAACCACAGCAGCGCGGACAGGCCATAAATAATCAGGTGCAGCATTACAGAATGCAGAAAATATTGCATACCCGCGATAGCCAGCATCATGGCCATGGTCAGCCCTATATAAATCTTGCTCCATTTATTAGCAGAGAACCGGGCTAGATGCGCCCATTCGACGCTGCCTTGCCAGATGACACCAAGCACCAGTATCGCCCATCCCAATGGGGGTAAGAAAAACAATGCCAGCAGGAATAACAGCAGCAGAATAAGCGCGGTGATAATACGGGTGCGCAGCATTATTTTTTGGCCTGATCTGCCCGACCTGATAGATTTCTATCAGGCCGGGGCTCACCCATAGCCGGAGACTCTTGCATTTGCTCACTGGTACGACCAAAACGTCGCTCGCGCGATTGATAAAACTCAATGGCCAGTTTCAATGCCGCATCATCAAAAGCGGGCCATAAAGTATCGGTAAAATATAATTCTGTGTAAGCCAGTTGCCACATCAAAAAATTGCTGATGCGCTGCTCGCCGCCCGTGCGTATGAATAAATCCGGTTCAGGGGCATAGGACATGGCCAGATAGGGTTCAAGTTGAGCCTCAGTAAAACTCGAACTATCCGCATCAGCTGTATTTTTTACCAAGGCCTGCACCGCTTGCATGATGTCCCAGCGCCCGCCGTAATTGGCCGCTATGGTCAAGGTCAGGGCATTATTATTGGCGGTAAGTTGTTCTGATTCAGTGATGGTTCGATTAAGATGCTCATCGAACCGGCTGCGATCACCTATCACTTTTAAGCAAATATTATTTTCGTGCAATTTGCTGACTTCGCGCTCCAGCATTTTCATGAACAACTGCATCAGGAAGGAAACTTCCTCCGCCGGACGGCGCCAGTTTTCACTACTGAAAGCAAACAGTGTCAGGTATTCCACGCCTCGCTCACGGCAGGCCTTGACCACGGTGCGCACTGCCTCCACCCCGCGCTGATGCCCGGCTACCCGCGGCAACATACGCTGTTTGGCCCAGCGGCCATTACCATCCATGATAATGGCAATATGTCGCGGCACCTGCGCTACGGGGGGGATGGTGCGAGTGGAGCTTGGAAATAAGGCCATAAGATCAGGATACAGGATGCAGGATATGGGATGCGGAATTCATGGCGGGAACGTATTTTTTAATCTTGTATCCTGTATCCAGCATCCTGATTTATCAAACTGCCATCAGATCAGCTTCTTTGGCGTGTAGTGCCTTGTCTATTTCGACCACGAAACGATCAGTCAGCTTTTGCACTTCATCCTGCGCACGACGTTCATCATCCTCGCTGATTTTTTTATCCTTCAGCAATTTCTTGAGATGTTCGTTGGCGTCGCGACGCACATTACGCACCGCCACCTTGGCATGCTCTACTTCGCTGCGTACTACCTTGATTAAATCCTTACGCCGTTCTTCGGTCAGCATTGGCATGGGTACGCGTATCACATCACCATTGGTAGCCGGATTCAACCCCAGATCGGCATCGCGTATGGCTTTTTCTATCGGCCCTACCATGTTTTTTTCCCACGGCTGCACACCTATCGTGCGCGCATCCACCAGGGTCACATTGGCCACCTGGGAAAGCAGCGTGGGGCTACCATAATAATCCACCTGCACATGATCCAGTATGCCGGTATGCGCACGTCCCGTACGTATCTTGCCGAAATCCGCCTTGAGCGTTTCCAGCGTTTTGGTCATTTTCTGTTCAGCAGTCTTTTTGATGTCAGCAATCATCTACTACTCCTTCGCCAC
>JAUSKS010000163.1 GCA_030646595.1 Gallionellaceae bacterium
TGAAAAAGCTTTTAAAGTTGGTGGTAGCTTCAAGACAGATATGTTCGCGGTCAATTTAGTAATTGAAAATACTACCGACACTGTTGCGTTGACTGGCTCAGATACTAAAATCAGAAATATCTATGTGGCTGGCCAATACAACATCAGCAGCAGCGATGCTGTAAAAGTAGCTTTGACCAAGACAGGCGACATGAAAGTGGCAGGAGTTACCAGTGCAAGCTCAGGCGCCAAGCAACTCACTGTGGGTTATGACCATATGATGAGCAAACGCACGACCGTGTATGCTCTGTATACAAAACTGAGCAATAGCACAAATGGCACTTATGAGTTGACTGGCGCAGGTACCAGTGCAGCTGGCCTTGCCTCAACAGCCAATGCAAAACCTTCTGCCTTCTCAGTTGGTATGAAGCACTCGTTCTAAATAACTGCCTCCGTCAGGAGGTGGGTTAGTTGTTAAAACGGACACCTTAGGGTGTCCGTTTTTATTTTCACTCAATAACCGCAACTATTGACGCCTGGTGGGATGATGGTTATAGTGAGTTACAAATACAACTACATAATGAGGTACTGAAATGACTACAGTGTCACTGCGATTACCAGACAACTTGCTGAAAGAGGCTGAAAGTGGTGCCAAGGTTCTGCACATTCCGCGCGCTGAATATATCCGACGCGCCATTGCCGCAATGAATCATGAAATGCTGGCGCAAAAACGGCGGGAGCATCTAATAAAGGCTGCACGGCGCGTTAGCGCCGAAAGCATGAGAGTAAATGCGGAGTTTGATGCAATAGAGAGCGATCCCAGTGCTTAAGCAAGGAGAAATCTGGCTCGCCAACCTCAATCCCGGCAAAGGTAGCGAACCCGGCAAAAACCGTCCAGTACTGATCATACAAGGCCCGGCATTATTGGATGCTGGACACCCTTCAACCCTTATTATCCCTTTAACAACAAAGTTGATCGAGAATGCAGAACCGTTGCGCATTCGGGTTGCTGCACATGGGCGGCTGAAACACGATTCCGATTTGCTGATTGATCAAATGCGAGCGATTGATAATCGCCGGTTGACTGAAGGTCCGCTCACGCAGTGCGACCAACAATTCATGATGCGCGTTTACAGCGCAATTCGTGATATTTTGGAAATGTAACGTTACGCTCTAGCAAAGTGCAAACACGCGCGCCAACTCCATCCCCGCATCATCTGCGCGCATGAAGGCTTCACCCACCAGGAAAGTATGTACCCCGCTAGCGCGCATCCGTTGCACATCTTCTGCCTGCACAATGCCGCTTTCAGTTATCACGATGCGCTCTGGCGGAATGCGCGGCAGCAAATCCAGCGTAGTTTGCAGGCTGACTTCGAAGGTGCGCAAGTTGCGGTTGTTGATGCCGATGAGCGGGGTTTGCAATTGCAGGGCGATTTGCAGTTCGTCTGCATCATGCACTTCTACTAATACCGCCATGCCGAGACTGTGCGCTAACGATTCCAGTTCATGTAGGGAAGCGAGATTGAATTGTATGTCTTCTTCCTTACCCTCTCCCCTAGCCCCGGCCCCTCGCTTCGCTCTCCCCAAGGGAGAGGGGAAAACAACATGGCTGCGGCTCAACTCCCCTCCCCCTTGGGGGGAGGGGTTGGGGGAGAGGGTGTTGTATATATGTTCCAGAACGGCATCGAATTCACCCAGCACTTCGTTGTTCCAGAATCTCAACACGCGATAACCGTGCTCGGCAAACCAAGCGTCGCGCTGAGTATCGCGGTGAGATTCTGCGTGTTGCCCACCATCAATTTCGATGACCAGGCGAGCATCATGGCATATGAAATCGGCGATATAGTTTCCCAGCGGTTCTTGGCGACGAAATTTCCAGCCTGCAAATCGCTGGGCGCGCAGTTCACCCCATAATTTTTGTTCCGCATCCGTCATGTTTTTTCGAAGTTCGCGGGCGAAGGGCAAGTGTTCTTGGGTGTATAGGTAGCGACCTGTTTTTTCTGCGGGGCGGGGGGTAGGCACCCTCTCCCTAACCCTCTCCCCGAGGGAGAGGGGATAGCTACCCTCTCCCTTGGGGAGAGGGGTTGGGGGAGAGGGTAGTTTGAACGCTGCGACAATCAGCAATATGCAGTCTGCTCCCATCGCCCGTGCTTGATAAATTTGGTAAGCATCCACCATGAAGTCCTTGCGCAGGACGGGCAGGGTGCAGGCGGCGCGGGCGTGTTGTAAATAGTCGGCACTGCCCTGGAAAAATTGTTCATCAGTTAGCACTGACAAGCATGCTGCGCCATGCTGGGCATAGCTGGCTGCAATTTCTGCGGGACGGAAATCAGCGCGCAGCACGCCTTTGCTGGGGCTGGCCTTTTTGATTTCGGCGATGACGGCGGGCTGGTCTGCCGCAATTTTATTGCGGATGGCTGCGACGAAATCACGCACGGGCATCGCCTGTTCCGCCTCGGCACGTATCTGCGCCAGCGGCTTGATAGCCTGCGCAGCCGCTATTTCTTGCGCTTTGACGGTTAGAATTTTTTGCAGAATGTCGGACATAAGGGGACTCGTTTACACAAGGCGCGCATTTTAACACCCCGCTTGCGGTAAAATGCGCGCTTACGCGTCAGTGCTTCGTTTTTGATCGCGCAATAGGAGCTTGCCATGAAAGACATTAAAACCTATATGCAACAAATCGGGCAGCAAGCCCGCGATGCTTCGCGCTTGATGGCGCTGGCCAACACTGCCGTGAAAAATACGGCGTTGGAAAATATTGCCGCCGCCATTTTGCATAACCGCGCGCAACTCCTCGCGGCCAATGCCAAAGATGTCGCTGCTGCACGCAATAACGAACTGGATGAGGCGCAGATAGACCGGCTGACCCTGACCGAAAAAAGCCTGCGCAGCATGGCCGAAGGTCTGTTGCAAATTGCTACCTTGCCCGACCTCATTGGCGAAATAACGGAATTGAAATACCGTCCTTCCGGTATCCAGGTTGGCAAGATGCGTGTGCCATTGGGGGTGATCGGCATCATTTATGAATCGCGCCCCAATGTCACGGCAGATGCTGCCGGGCTATGTCTGAAATCGGGCAATGCCGCCATTTTGCGCGGTGGCTCGGAGGCCATACATTCCAATCAGGCGATTGCCGCCTGTGTGCATCAAGGGCTGCGCGAGGCAGGCTTGCCAGAAACCGCAGTGCAAGTTATCGCCACGACTGACCGCGCTGCGGTAGGCGAGCTGATTACCATGCCGGAGTATGTGGATGTGATCGTGCCACGCGGCGGCAAGAGTTTGATTGCGCGCATTGCGAGTGAGGCCAAGGTGCCAGTCATCAAGCATCTGGACGGCATTTGCCATGTATATATAGATGACGAAGCCGATCTGGACAAGGCTATCCGTATCGCGGATAACGCCAAGACCCAGCGCTATGGTGTATGCAACACCATGGAAACTCTGCTGGTGGCACAAGGCGTGGCTGCTGCCGTGCTGCCCAAACTATGCCAGATTTATCTGGACAAGGGTGTGGAACTGCGCGGCGATGAAGCGGCATGCAAACTGGTCAAGCAGATGAATCCGGCAACCGAGAAAGACTGGCGCACCGAATATCTGGCGCCCATTTTAAGTGTGCGCGTGGTGGCTGATTTAAATGAAGCCATTGCTCATATTAATACGTACAGTTCGCAACATACCGACAGCATCGTGACCGAAAATCACACACGGGCCATGCGCTTTTTGCGCGAGGTGGATTCCAGTTCGGTGATGGTAAATGCTTCGACTCGCTTCGCCGATGGCTTTGAATATGGGCTGGGTGCGGAGATCGGTATTTCCACAGACAAAATACATGCGCGCGGCCCGGTGGGGCTGGAAGGATTGACCTCGCAGAAATTTATTGTGCTGGGTAGCGGGCAGATCAGAACTTAAGCAGGCGCGCGGACGTCTCGTCCGCAATGCGGGCAGGATGCCCGCGATCCATTTCAAGAAAGAAAAAATGAGCACAATTATTTCCGTTACCGTGCCGGATCTCGGCGATTTTAAAAATATTCCCATCATCGAAGTGCTGGTTAAAGCAGGCGACACAGTCACAGCCGAGCAGCCGCTGATCACGCTGGAAACCGACAAGGCCACCGTGGATGTACCTGCGCCTGCCGCTGGTGTGGTGCAGGAACTCAAAGTTAAAGTGGGCGACAAGGTCAGTCAGGGTAGTGTGATTTTGATGCTGGATAGCGAGGATCGAGGATCGGGGATCGAGGAACGAGTAAAGCCGGTTGTCGTTGAGGATAAAGGGACAAAGGAAAAATCTGCTGCACCCAACCCTCAATCCTCAATCCCCGATCCTCGATCCTTCCCCAAAGGGGACCTCCATGCCGAAGTCGTCGTTCTCGGTGCCGGACCTGGTGGCTACACCGCTGCTTTTCGCGCGGCTGATTTGGGCAAGCAGGTGATATTGATCGAACGCTATGCCAGTCTGGGCGGCGTGTGTCTGAATGTAGGTTGCATTCCTTCCAAAGCCCTGCTGCATGTGGCCAAGGTCATTAGCGAAGCAGATGACGTGGCGCAGCATGGTGTGACTTTCAGCAAACCTAAAATTGATCTGGACAAAATTCGCAACTGGAAAGAAAGCGTCATTGCCAAGCTCACGGGTGGATTGACGGTGCTGGCCAAACAGCGCAAGGTGCAAGTGGTGTATGGCGTGGCAAAATTTACTTCGCCCCACAGTCTGGTAGTGGAAACCAAAGAGGGCAGTAAGACTATCAGTTTTGATCACGCCATCATCGCGGCAGGCTCCAGCGTGGCGCGTATTCCTGGTTTTCCCTACGATGATCCGCGTCTGCTGGATTCCACCAGCGCACTGCAATTGCAAGATGTGCCCAAACGCTTGCTGATTATCGGCGGCGGCATCATTGGTCTGGAAATGGCGACGGTATATGACGCACTCGGCTCTAAAATTTCCGTGGTGGAATTGGCGGATGGATTGATTCCCGGCGCGGATCGCGACCTCGTGCGCCCCTTGCACAAGCGCATACAAAAACGCTATGAGGCTATTTATCTAAAAACAAAAGTCAGCCAAATTGAAGCACTAAAGGAAGGATTGCAAGTGACCTTTGTCGGCGACAATGCACCCGCGCCACAATTATTTGATCGTGTACTGCTGGCCGTAGGTCGCCGTCCCAATGGTCGCGACATCGGCGCAGATGCCGCAGGGGTAACGGTCAACGAACGCGGCTTCATCCCGGTGGATAAACAGCAGCGCAGCAACGTGCAGCACATTTACGCCATCGGCGATATTGTCGGCGATCCCATGCTGGCACATAAGGCCACGCATGAAGGCAAAGTGGCAGCAGAAGTGATTGCCGGACACAAGGCCAGCTTCGATGCGCTGACCATTCCTTCCGTCGCTTACACTGACCCTGAAATTTCCTGGATGGGCTTGACCGAAACCCAAGCCAAAGCGCAGAACATCCCCTACGAAAAAGCCAGCTTCCCCTGGGCAGCCAGTGGCCGCGCGTTATCTATGGCGCGCGAGGAAGGACTCAGCAAGCTGCTGTATGACCCACAGACCAAGCGCATCCTGGGGGCAGGCATAGTGGGCAGCAACGCTGGCGAACTCATCGCTGAAACCGTGCTGGCGCTGGAAATGGGCGCAGATATGGAAGATATTGGATTGACCATACACCCGCATCCCACGCTCTCGGAAACGGTAGCCTTTGCGGCAGAAATTGCTGAGGGGAATATTACCGATTTATATATGCCGAAGAAAAAATCTTAAGCCGTCATTCCGGTGTTCACCCAATTTCTCACCAACGATCTCAGCCTGTGCGGATTATTTATTTCCAGCTTTCTTGCGGCCACCTTATTACCTGGCGGCTCGGAAATCATTTTAATCGGAGTGCTTAAACTTCATCCTGAATTATCCTGGCCTGCTCTGTTGCTGGGTACATTGGGAAATACCCTGGGTGGTATGGTGACCTTGGTCATGGGTCGGATGCTGCCGCCTACGCAGCAACTCAAGCATGTGGAAAAAGTACGGCGCTATGGTACGCCCTTGCTGTTGCTGGCCTGGGTTCCCCTTATGGGTGATGCGCTATGTCTGGTAGCGGGTTGGTTACGCCTGAATCCCTGGTACGCCATGCTGTTTATGGCGCTGGGAAAATTTATGCGCTATGCGCTGATAGTGGTGGCGACAACATCAATATAGTCAGCTACATCATGGCCCTTAACCCGCCAGCCCCACATAAACATTTTGCACATCATCATCTGCATCTATGGCTTCCAGGAACGCTTCCACCTCTTCACGCTCAGCCTCGTTCAACGTAACTGGATTTTTGGGACGATAACCTAACTGGGCGGACTGCACGGTAAACCCGTGTGCGGGCAAGGCGCGGCATACCGCGTCCAGATCGGTGGCATCAGTAAGAAATAGCGTGGCACCATTTTCAGCGGGCTCTAAATCCTGAGCGCCAGCCTCAATAGCTGCCAGCTCTGCATCTGCATCTTTAGCAGTTGGGGTCGCTTCTATCATGCCCTGATAATCAAAATCCCATGCAACCGAACCTGATGCACCCAGCTGACCCTTGCGGAATAGTACGCGTATGTTGGACAGCGTTCGGTTAATATTGTCCGTCAGGCATTCCACAATCACGGGTACGCGGTGCGGCGCAAATCCCTCGTAGGTAAGCCGCTCCAGACTGACCCCTTCATCCAGCAAGCCTGCGCCTTTTTTGATGGCGCGTTCCAGCGTTTCACGCGGCATGGAAGCTTTTTTGGCTTGCTCCACCACCAAACGCAAACGCGGGTTCATGTCTGGATCGGCACCCGCGCGCGCGGCGACCATGATTTCCTTGGACAGCTTGCCGAATATTCTGCCCTTTTCATTAGCTGCAATTTCTTTATGTCTGGCTTTCCATTGTGCGCCCATATCTGCTCTCTTTACTCTTTTGCTTTACTAAAAACTTGGGGGGATTTCATCACAGCTAATACATTTACTTAGCCTGCACCATCCGCAATCCCCAGCCTACACCGAACCCCGTCACATCACTCGCTACACTACCCAACCCGCCTTCGCAACGGCTGGCTGACAAATCCACATGCAGCCACGGCGTATCATGCTCGACAAAGCGTTTCAGGAAGCGCGCAGCGAGGATGTGATCAGCTTCGCCATCCAGCGTACATTGTTTGATGTCGGCCACTTTGGAATCGAGCGCGGGTTCGTAATCTTCGTCCATGGGAAAGGCACACAGCCGCTCGCCGCTTTGCTGCCCCGCTTGCACCGCCTGTTGCAACAAGGCATCGCGGTTGCCCAATACACCACTGTAGCGCGCGCCCAGCGCGACATGCATGCTGCCGGTGAGCGTGGCGAAATCAATCAGCAGATTGGGTTTGGCACGCGAGGCAAGAGTGAGCGTATCGGCCAGCACCATGCGCCCTTCGGCATCGGTGTGCATGATTTCGATGGTGGTGCCGTTTAACGCTTTGACGATGTCGTTTTGTTTGTAGGCTTTGGGGCCGATGTGGTTTTGCGCAATGGCCAGCCAGCAGTCTATATTGACGGCCAGCTTTTGTTGCGTAGCAGCCAGCAGAATACCGAGCGCGACCGCAGAGCCGTTCATGTCTTCATGCATGCCATGCATATAGCGCGCGGGCTTGAGATTGTGGCCGCCGGTATCGAAACAAATACCCTTGCCCACCAGCGCCACCGTTTTCTTGGCTTTGGGATGCGTATAGTGCAGATGCACAATCGCAGCATCCTCCTCTGCGCTACCCTGGGCAACGGCCACGAAAGCACCCGCCCCCATTTTGCGCAGTTTTTTCAAATCAAATTCCTCATGTTTCCATTTGTTGATCTGCGCCAGTTTTTTTACGCGGCTGCGGTATAACCCTGGTGTCAGCTCATTTGGCGGCAACACAGTCAATTCGCGGCATAAAAAATTTCCTTCCGCCTGCGCCTTGAGCGGCGCAAAAATTTTCTGGTCAGCGAAACCAAACAGTTCAATTTTTTGCAGCGGTTTGCGCTCGTCTTTTTTCTTGTGCAGCGGCAGTGGTGTGCCATTTACCCATGCGCTGTATACGGCCAGTGTAGCCGCTTGTTGACGTTGTGTCGCATCGCCCAACACCACTATCGCAATACGCTGCGGTTTTTCATCCAGCAACAATTGCAGCGCCTTGCGCACCTGCACTTGCTGGGCGAAAGTCTCTTTGGAAAAATCCAGCATGGCCCACACGATCAGCGCACCATCGGCATTGGCAGATACAGCCGTGGTAGCCAGTTCGTCCGGCTTCAGCTTGCGTCGCGCTAACACGGCCTTGAGTAAATCGGCATGCAACAGGTCTTGCGGTAGCGTTTTGTTTTTGGGCAATAGCACCAGCAGATGTTGCTGGGGTAAGCGCTTGGGCACAGCCTGCGCCAGGGTAAGTTGAGCTAGCATGAGGAATCCTTGGTAATGAATCCCCGCATTATCCCGAAAAAACCCAGACTACATGGAGCAAATTGCTATTGCCCCGCCACCCCCATTTCCGGTATAGTTCGGGCTGCCGTTTAGACCTACTGGGAGAGTGTGCAGCGTAGCAATGCCGCACCGCCGAAGGCGCAACACCCGTAACCGCTCAGGCTCATGAACCGCTAGGACAGGCAAATCTGGAGAGTGCCAATTACATGAAACTCGCGTAGCGAGTCTTTGTCCCCCTCGCCCATTTATGGGAGAGGGCTGGGGAGAGGGTAATCAGCCACCGAAGGGGCACACAACGCGAGTTGTAATCTCTCAGGTATCAAGAACAGATGGGGCGAAGCAGAATAAGTCTGCTTCGCCTTTTTTCATTCCGAAAGAAAAATATGACCTTAAAACAAACGCCGCTCAATGCAACTCACCGCGCCATGGGTGCCAAGATGGTTGATTTTGGCGGCTGGGATATGCCGGTTAATTATGGCTCGCAGATAGACGAGCATCATCAGGTACGCCGTGATGCCGGCATGTTCGACGTGTCGCATATGCGCGTGGTGGATATACACGGCGAGGGGGTGCGCGCTTTCCTGCGTTATCTCTTGGCCAATAACGTAGACAAGTTGCAATTCAGCGGCAAGGCGCTGTATTCCTGCATGCTGCGCCCGCATGGTGGTGTGATTGATGACCTGATTGTGTATTTCATGAGCGAGCAGTGGTTTCGCATCGTGGTTAACGCGGGCACCGCAGATAAAGATATTACCTGGATGCGGGAGCAAGCTGTCGCTCATGCAGCCCAGTTAAAAATTACCTCGCGTGATGACCTGGCCATGGTGGCTGTACAAGGCCCCCATGCACAGGCAAAAGTATGGCAGGTATTGCCGCAGACCAAAGCGGCCACCGAAAGTCTGCAACCCTTTCAGGCGGCAGAGTGTGGCGATTATTTTGTAGCGCGCACTGGCTATACCGGCGAGGATGGGTTTGAAATCATCTTGCCTGCCACCGAGGTTACCGCTTTCTGGAATGCTCTGCACAAAGTCGGCGTAGCGCCCATCGGCCTGGGCGCGCGCGATACTTTGCGTTTGGAGGCGGGCATGAATTTATATGGGCAAGACATGGATGAAACCATCAATCCGCTGGAAGCGGGGCTGGCCTGGACGGTAGACTTGAAGAGCGAGCGCGATTTCATCGGCAAGGCCGCACTGCTGGCCAACCCTGCTACGCGCAAGATGGTGGGATTGGTGCTGCTGGATCGCGGGGTATTGCGCGGCCATCAGCAAGTGCATAGTGCGCAAGGTGTGGGCGAAATTACCAGCGGCAGTTTTTCGCCGACGCTGGAAAAATCCATCGCGCTGGCGCGCATGCCCAAGGAAGTGCAGATTGGTGATACGGTACAAGTCGCAATTCGCGATAAAATGCTGGCCGCGAAAGTTGTTAAATATCCGTTCGCGCGCAATGGCAAAGGTTTAGGGCACCTCTAAAAACCCAAGTTTCTAAGCCAGACAAGGCGCGAGCAAAAAATTGCGACGCAGCATATACACAATATGTAAGGAGTAATTTTTTATGAGCAACGCAGTATGGCGACGAAAATTGGAATTTTTAGAGGTACCCTTTAAATTAATCAGGGAGACATGATCAGCAACACACCCAGCAAATTGAAAAACACCGCCTCCCACGAATGGGTCAAAGCTGAAGCCGATGGCACGGTCAGCGTGGGCATTACGCAGCATGCGCAGGAATTATTGGGCGACATGGTGTTCGTGGAATGCCCTGCCGTCGGCCGCAAGCTGAAAGCAGGCGAAGAATGCGCGGTAGTGGAATCCGTTAAAGCCGCATCCGATGTGTATGCGCCGATTGCTGGTGTCGTTACGGCGGCCAATGCAGCGCTGGATAACACACCAGAAAACATCAACAGCGACCCTTACGGCTCATGGATGTTCAAGCTCAAGCCCGATAATGCAGCCGATGTGAACAGCTTGATGGATGCCACAGCTTATCAAGCGCATGTAGATAGCGAAGCACATTAACAACAGGATCGGGGATTGAGGATCGAGGATAGAGGGAAACCCGCTGTCCCGCTTTTATCTCAATCCTCGATCCTCACTCCTCGATCCTAAAAATGATTACTACTGATAAATTTGTAAACCGTCACAATGGCCCGCGTGAGCAGGATGTCGTTGCCATGCTGAAAAAAATTGGTGTCAGCTCGCTGGATGAGTTAATAGACCAAACCATACCTGCCGCGATTCGTTTGAAAAAACCGTTGAATTTGCCGAGCGCCATGTCTGAGTATCAATATCATCAGCATTTGCGCGCGGTGGGGGCAAAAAATAAAGTATTCAAAACCTATATTGGTTTGGGTTATTACAACACCATCGTGCCGCCCGTTAATCAGCGCAACATTCTGGAAAATCCTGGTTGGTATACGGCTTACACGCCTTATCAGGCGGAGATTGCGCAAGGCCGCCTGGAAGCGCTGCTGAATTTTCAGACCATGATTATGGATTTGACCGGCATGGAAATCGCCAATGCTTCTTTGCTGGATGAGGCTACTGCTGCCGCCGAAGCGATGGCTATGTTGTTCAGCAATCGTACCCGCGAGGCCATTGAAAAAGGCGCGAATAAATTTTTCGTTTCCCACGAATGTTATCCGCAAACTATAGACTTATTGAAAACCCGTTCTGAGCCTATGGGGATAGAGCTGGTGATAGGCGATTTCAAAACAGCCACTTTGGAGAGCAATATTTTTGGCGCTTTGCTGCAATATCCCAGCGCAGATGGTCAGGTACACGACTACGCCGATTTTGTGAAAAAAGCCAAAGCTAACGGTAGTTCTATTGCCGTGGCGGCGGATATTTTAAGCCTGGTTTTATTAACGCCCCCCGGCGAATGGGGCGCAGATGTGGTGGTGGGCAATACGCAACGCTTTGGTGTGCCCATGGGCTACGGCGGGCCGCATGCTGCTTTTTTTGCCTGCCATGATGAATTCAAGCGTTCCATGCCGGGCCGCATCATCGGTGTATCGGTGGATGCGAATGGTAATCCGGCATTGCGCATGGCGTTGCAAACGCGCGAGCAACATATCCGGCGCGATAAAGCCACTTCCAATATTTGTACCGCACAAGCGTTACTGGCCATCATGGCCAGCATGTACGCGGTCTATCACGGGCCGCAAGGGCTGAAGGGCATTGCGCAACAAGTGCATTTGTCTGCTATCGCACTGGCTGCGGAATTGAAAAAGCTGGGCTACGCAGTAACAGAAGGCATTTATTTTGACACCCTGAAAATCACTGGTGTTGATCCTGCCAAAATAAAGTCACTGGCAGAAGCGGCGCAAATTAATTTCCGTTACATCGAGCAAGCAATCACCATCTCGCTGGATCAGACTACCGCTGCCGACGATCTGAATGCGATTATTGCCGTGTTCGCAAAAGCAATAGGCAAAGAGGCGGGAAAAATTTCTGAAGCACAAATTTTCAGTCAAAAATCCTTAATCAAGAATCGCTCCTCTGCCATTCTGCAACATCCGGTATTTAATCTTTACCATTCCGAATCAGAAATGATGCGCTATATAAAGCGTCTGGAAAATAAGGATTTGTCGCTGACGCATTCCATGATTTCCCTGGGCTCTTGCACCATGAAATTGAATGCGGCGTCCGAGCTGATGCCGATTACCTGGCCGGAATTTGCCCACCTCCATCCCTTTGTGCCGGTTGAGCAAGCAGCGGGTTATCATGAAATTATCGCCAGCCTGGATCAGGCCTTGAGCGAAATTACCGGCTTCGCCAAAATGAGCTTTCAGCCCAACAGCGGCGCTCAGGGCGAATATGCCGGGCTGCTGGTGATCCAGGCTTATCATCAATCACGCGGTGATGCGCATCGCAATGTGGCATTGATTCCGACCTCGGCGCATGGCACCAACCCGGCCAGCGCAGCGATGTGCGGTTTGAAAATCGTGCTGGTGAAGTGCGACAAGAAAGGCAATATTGATATAGATGATTTGCGCGAGAAAGCAGTACAGCACAAGGATGATTTGGCTTGCCTGATGGTGACTTACCCCAGCACACACGGTGTGTATGAAGAAAGCATCATGGAAATCACCCGCATCATTCATGAAAATGGTGGCCAGGTTTATATGGATGGGGCCAACATGAATGCGCAAGTGGGCTTGACCAGCCCTGGCAATATCGGCGCAGATGTGTGCCATTTGAACTTGCACAAAACCTTTGCCATTCCTCACGGTGGTGGCGGGCCGGGCATGGGACCGATAGGCGTGGCCAAACATCTGGCACCATTTTTACCTAGCCACCCGGTTATCAAAACGGGGGGTGAAAAAGGAATACATGCTGTGTCTGCCGCGCCATATGGCAGCGCATTAATTTTGCTGGTGTCTTACGGCTACATAAAAATGCTGGGCGGGGAAGGGGTGACGGAAGCCACTCGATTGGCGATTCTGAATGCCAACTACATTAAAGAATCGCTGAAAGATTTTTACCCGACTTTATACAGCGGCAAAAATGGCCGTTGCGCCCATGAAATGATATTGGCTTGTGCCGAGTTCAAACGTGACGCGGGCGTGGAAGTGGGCGATATTGCCAAACGCTTGATGGATTATGGCTATCATGCCCCCACTGTTTCCTTCCCGGTGGCGGACACCTTGATGATAGAGCCAACCGAAAGTGAATCGAAAGAAGAGTTGGATAAATTCTGCTCGGCCATGATTGCCATCCGCCACGAAATTAATGAGATCATTTCCGGGGTAGCAGACAAACAGGATAATGTGCTCAAAAATGCGCCGCATACGGCCCAGTCTGTTATTGTGGACACTTGGTCACATGGCTATTCCCGCGAAAAAGCGGTTTATCCCTTAAAATGGGTAAAGGCCAGTAAATTCTGGCCCAGCGTGGGCCGCGTGGATAATGTGCGGGGCGACAAGAACTTGGTGTGTGCTTGCCCGCCCATTGAATCCTA
>JAUSKS010000165.1 GCA_030646595.1 Gallionellaceae bacterium
GTAAATCGACCACGCTGGCGGCCATGCTGGAGTATCGCAACAATACCAACACCGGCCATATTTTGACCGTGGAAGACCCCATCGAATATCTGTTCAAACACGATAAGTCAATTATTAACCAGCGTGAAATCGGGGCGGATACTATTTCTTATGAGCATGCGCTGGTAAGTGCAATGCGCGAAGCGCCTGATGTGCTGATGATAGGTGAAATCCGGGATCGGGAAACCCTCAAGCATGCGCTGATTTTTGCGCAGAGCGGCCATTTGTGCGTGTCTACCTTGCATGCCAATAACAGCTACCATGCACTCAACCGCGTGGTCAATTTCTTCCCGCACGATGCACGACAAGCAGTGCTGGCCGATCTGGGTATGTGCTTGCGCGCAGTTATTTCGCAACGGCTGGTGCGTAATCTACAAGGCAAGCTGGTACCGGCAGTAGAAATTTTGCTCAATACCACGCTGATTGCTGACCTGATTAAAAAAGACGAAATTGAAAAAATCCGCGATGCCATTGAGCAGAGTGTATCGCCCGGTTCGCAGACCTTTGAACAGGCTCTGTACAGGCTATTCAAAAATGGCGACATCACCAAAGAAGACGCCATGCAAAATGCCGACTCCGCCAGCAACCTATCTGCCCTGATAGATTTCTCGCGCACTAGCCAGATGAAGGCATTCGACCCCAACGCTAAACAGCCCGTCACTACTGCCCCCGCTGCGGCTGATTTCGGCAATATCACGCTTAACCTTGATATTCCAGCGGCAGGTAGCAAATAAAAGCTATGGAGTGCGCAGACATGTCTGCGCTTTAAAAGCGGCGACATGTCGCCGCACTCCAATAAACCGTTTCCTTAATTACTGACTATCACCATGTCCGAAACCTTGACCCTTGCCCAACAACTTATTGCCCGCCGCTCACTTACGCCACTGGATGAAGGCTGCCTGGAACTGATCGGCGCACGTTTGGCCCCGCTGGGTTTCCATCTGGAAATGATACGTTGTGGCCAGGTAGATAATCTGTGGGCGCGGCGCGGCAACAGTGGTCCGCTGATTTGTTTTGCCGGCCATACCGACGTCGTGCCGACTGGCCCGCTGGAGCAATGGCATAGCGATCCTTTCGCGCCCACCTTACGTGACGGCCTGTTATATGGCCGCGGGGCGGCGGATATGAAAGGCTCCTTGGCTGCGTTTGTAACGGCCATCGAAAAGTTTGTGGCTCAACATCCTGCACACTCAGGCTCTATTGCTTTGCTGTTGACTTCGGATGAAGAAGGCGTGGCAGTCGATGGTACAGTGCGGGTGGTAGAAGCGCTGCAAGCGCGCGGCGAAAAAATGGACTACTGCATCGTGGGCGAACCCACGGCAGTAGCCAAGCTGGGGGACACCATTAAAAATGGACGGCGCGGCTCACTCTCCGGTACTTTGACTGTGAAAGGGGTACAAGGCCATATTGCTTATCCTCATCTGGTTAAAAATCCCATACATTTGGCAGCGCCGGCGATTGCCGAACTGGCAGCAACGGTGTGGGATCAGGGCAATGAATATTTTCCGGCCACGTCCTGGCAAATTTCCAATATTCACGGCGGCACCGGCGCGACCAACGTAGTGCCAGGCACGGTGGAAATCGAATTCAATTTCCGTTTCTCTACGGCCAGCACAGTAGAGGGTTTGAAAGCCAGCGTACACGCCATACTCGATCAACACGGCCTGAACTATGATTTGCTGTGGGCGCTGTCAGGCAAGCCCTACCTTACGCCACGAGGTGATCTGGTGGAAGCAGTCGCGGCTGCGATCAAACAGGTAACCGGCATCACCACCGAACTTTCCACCAGCGGCGGTACTTCGGATGGCCGCTTTATCGCCGACATCTGCCCGCAAGTCCTCGAACTCGGCCCGGTCAATGCCACTATCCATAAACTGAATGAATGCGTCGCGGTGGCCGATCTGGATAGCTTGTCCGAAATTTATTGCCTGACCTTGGTTAATCTATTGGCCAAAAAAGCGTGACTCCTTTGCATAACTTCGATCACACCAGTGAATTACAAACAGTGCGGGACTGGCTGCGTTTTGCGGTCAGCGCATTCAATGCCGCCAAGCTCAGTTTCGGACATGGCTCGGCCAGTGCCTATGATGAAGCCGCCTACCTTATTCTGCATACCCTGCATTTACCCTTGGATACGCTGGCCCCTTTTCTGGATGCACGACTCACCTCGGATGAAAAAAATATATTGAATGCCTTGCTCAGGCAGCGTGTAGAAAAAAAGCTCCCTGCCGCGTATTTGACGCACGAAGCCTGGCTGGGCGACTTCCATTTTTATGTGGACGAACGCGTGATTGTGCCGCGTTCTTTTATTGCCGAACTATTGCAAGAACGGCTGGCACCCTGGATAGCCGACCCAGAAAAAATAAGCCGTGCTCTCGATTTATGTACTGGCAGTGGCTGCCTGGCCATTTTGGCAGCATATGCTTTTCCTGGCGCGGAAATTGATGCAGCAGATATTTCTCCCGACGCGCTGGAAGTTGCCCGCCGCAATGTTGCTGATTATGAATTGGCCAGCCGGATAAATACCCTGCAGTCGGATTTATTTAGCCAGTTAAAGAACAAAAAATACGACCTCATTCTCAGCAATCCTCCTTATGTTGCCGCGCCAGCAATGGCAGCCTTGCCACCAGAATATCGCCACGAGCCACAGCTCGCTCTGGGCAGTGGTACAGATGGCCTGGATGCCACCCGCCAAATTCTGGCGCATGCGGCAGCACACCTTAATCCGGGCGGCATGCTGCTAGTGGAGATCGGCCATAATCGAGAAGCCTTAGAAGCTGCCTATCCACAATTGCCTTTCATCTGGCTGGAA
Organism: Gallionellaceae bacterium; assembly: GCA_030646595.1. GTDB lineage: Bacteria > Pseudomonadota > Gammaproteobacteria > Burkholderiales > Gallionellaceae > Nitrotoga. The sequence goes on from JAUSKS010000165.1 coordinate 2,852, forward strand.
GTCAGTGCTGGGGATGAATTGGTATTTATGCTGCGGCGTGAAGACCTGGTTTAATTTAAAAACTATAAATCGAGCCACAGAGATCACAGAGATCACAGAGGACACAGAGGACACAGAGGACACAGAGAGGATGCAGGTTGTACTGCTTACCTGGTGGGTGATCTTAGTATTAACGACACCCATTGCTTTTCTCTGTGAGCTCTGTGTTCTCTGTGGCTAAATTGCTTTTCCCAAGTTTAATTTGACATGGCCGTCGATCATTACGAAAATTTTCCTGTTGCCTCTATCCTGTTGCCCAAACGTCTGCGGCGGGCGGTAGAAGTTATTTATCATTTTGCGCGTCGGGCTGACGATTTTGCCGATGAAGGTAACCTTTCCAGCGAAGAGCGCCTGCAAAAGCTGGCGGAATTCCGTAGCGAACTGCATTGTATTGCCAGCGCTAAAACTCCGCACACGCCTTTGTTTCAAGAGCTGGCAGGCATCGTTGAACAACATCAATTACCGCTGCAATTATTCCATGATTTGTTGGATGCCTTCTCGCAGGACGTCATTAAAAAACGCTATGCCAATTTCGAGGAAGTGCTGGACTATTGCAGTCGTTCCGCTAATCCAGTAGGCAGGCTGCTGTTACATCTATATGAGGAAACCAGCTCGCATAATTTATCTTATGCAGATGCCATCTGCACCAGTTTGCAGCTGATTAATTTCTGGCAGGATATTAAAAAAGATTATGCCATCGGCAGAATTTATTTACCGCAAGACGAAATGGCTAGCTTTGGTGTGAGCGAAACGCACATCGCAAATGGCCAGGTGGATACCGCATGGCAGCAACTGATGCAGTTTCAAACCCAGCGCGCGCGCAACCTCATGCAGCAAGGCGCGCCACTGGGCAGCATACTTACTGGTCGCATCGGGTTGGAGATGCGCCTCATTATTGCAGGGGGTAATCGTATTCTGTCCAAGCTGGAGGCGGCACAATTTGATATTTTTCGGCAGCGCCCGGTACTGCGCCCGTGGGACTGGGTTATCATGCTGGGAAAATCTGCACCGCTTTCATTTTAAATTACTCAGTAGTCAGGAATATAGGCGACAGATAAGCCCAGATTATTTATTAGCAAATTTGTACGATCCATCCCCTCCCCCTTGCAGGGGGAGGGTTAGGGAGGGGGTAGAAGCGCCGCCTTTCCACTGTTCTACCCCCATCCTAACCTTCCCCCTGCAAGGGGGAAGGAAATGGTGATGAGGTTTTCTTTATTCTGTAGCCTTATTTACTGATTTCTGTGTGATGACATGACCCCTGACCAGTATTGCCAAGATAAAGCCGCAAAAAGCGGATCCAGCTTTTACTACAGCTTCATGTTTCTGCCGCCGGATAAACGTCGCGCCATTACTGCCTTGTATGCCTTTTGCCGCGAGGTGGATGATGTGGTGGACGAATGCTCGGACGCGAGTGTGGCGCGCACTACGCTGGCCTGGTGGCGTATTCAAATTGCCGCAATTTATGGCGGCAAGCCGCAGCATCCGGTAGCGCAGGCGCTGGTGCCAGTCGTTAAACAATATCAACTATCACAAACACATCTGCACGAAATTATAGATGGCATGGAAATGGATTTGCAGCAGCATCAATATGCTGATTTCCAGGCCTTGCAACTGTATTGTTACCGTGTTGCGTCCGTAGTGGGGCTATTATCCGCAGAAATTTTTGGCTATACCTATAAACATACCTTGAAATTCGCTCTTGACCTGGGCATTGCTTTTAATCTCACAAATTTTATTCGGGATATGGGCGATGATGCAAGGAGTGGACGTATCTAT
>JAUSKS010000172.1 GCA_030646595.1 Gallionellaceae bacterium
GTAGACTCAGAAAATGTCGGGCTTGTGGCAACAGCGATGCCATTTCATCCGGTGGAATTCCAGCTAATGCTGGCGGCAGCGACTGGGCATGCGGTAGATGTTGCAGCAAGATGTGCCACCAAATACCCTGTTGCTGGGCTGTGGTCGGGGGCAATATATATTGTCCAGTGGGTAAAGGCTGTCGCAATGCTTCATCTATCTCAACAGTTGGCAGAACTGCGGGAATAATACTAGTGGCCACCGAGCGCAGTGGATTATTGCTTGGCTCCCCTGCCGCCGCTGCGATATAGCCATACCACGAAGCCGTATCCAGCTCGCCATTGCCGCTCACCAGCAGCGCCTGTTTGGCGCGGGTCATGGCGACATAGAGCAAATTCATTTGTTCGCTCTGGGCATATTTTTCATCCGCAACAAAGTAGCCCTCACGCTTGAGGCCCCGGCCTTGTTTATCGCTGTACAAGGAAAAATGGGTGGGACGGGGCGCATGGGGTGACCAATCCAGCAACACATTGTAGCTATCGGGCTTATGCGATGTATCGTTGGTATCCAACAGCCAGACGATGGGCGCTTCCAGCCCTTTGGCTTCATGCACAGTGTAAATACGCAGCGCATTGCCGACTTCACCTACACGCCCTTCATCCGGAGATTCGTTGTCGCTGGCATTGCGCAAATCGCGCAGCTCGGCCAGAAAGCGCGGCAAACTGGGATAACGACCCGCATCGACGTTAAGGGCAATTTCCATAAAAGCTTGCAGATTGGCGCGCACCGTAGGATGACGCTCCCGTGGCAATGCTGCGGTATAACGGCGCACCAAATCACTCTCAAAATAAATGCGGTCAAGCAGATCATGTACCGGAAGCTTGTCGGCACGTTGCAGCCAGTCGCTTAGCAGATGATGGGCGCGCGATAGCTCATGGGAAGCGCTGCCCGTTGCTATGAGGTGTTGCAGGCGGGACCACCAGGAGGATCGAGGATCGAGGATCGAGGATTGGGTAACACCCGCGCCTTCCTCTCGATCCTCGATCCTCAATCCTCGATCCTCTCTTTGCCCCGCAATCAGCATCAAATCTTCATCAGAACAACTAAACAAGGGCGAACGCAATATTTGCGCCAATTCCAGATTAGCAAACGGGGTGATCAGAAAAGTCAGCAAGGCCTGCATATCTTCGGCTTCCAGGGTATCCAGCAGTCCACCACGGCGCGAAGTTAGAAAAGGAATGTGGCGTATATGCAAGGCATTTTCATAGACACGCAGATGAATGCGCTTTCTCACCAGCACCATGATGTCGCGGTATTCGGCGCGGCGTGGTTTGCCATTCGCATCTTGCACACTCCAATGCGTCACGATGTCGGCGATGCCAGCGGCGAATTGCTGCGCTTCTGCTTCGCGTTCACCGCTTTCTTTTTCCAGGCGCGGCTCAATCAGTGGGTTGCGCAGTGTCCATCCGTCTTCTGGCGTATCTGGCACAACTGGTTTTTCCACCACACTCAATGGCAACACATCAACATAGCCGGGCAAGTCTGTGTGATGCGCTGTGTGCGTCACAAACTCCACAAAGCCATGCGCTTGCTTTTCAAAAACATTATTCACCGCTTGCAGCACCACTGGCGCATTGCGCCGGGTGACATTTTGATGCAGATAATGCGCGCCCAATTGCTGTTGCAGCCAGTTGCTGACTTCAGCGAACAGGCGCGCATCAGCCCGGCGGAAACGATAAATGGATTGTTTTGGATCACCCACCACAAACACAGTCGGCGGCAATTCCGCTGCCGTGGCAGCAGCAAACCAGGATTGCAATATTTGCCACTGCACCGGATTGGTATCCTGGAATTCATCCAGCAACACATGCCGATAACGGCTATCCAGCTTGTACTGCATGTACTCGGCACTGTCGCTTTGCTTAAGCAAGCGATAAACCTGCCATTCCACATCGGTAAAATCCATCTGCTGCTGACGCAATTTTAATTGTTGATACTGTTCCAGCAAAGCCACGCCACAGTGCAGCGCGGCCTGGTTCATGCGCAGAATCAGGCGTTCCAGCATGGCCTCACGCACGGTTTGCATCTTGCCCAACAACACATCGCGCGCCAAAATAAATTCCGCTGCGTTTTGCTTTTTAGTGGGCTTGAAAGCGCGCGGCTCATCTGCCTGGGTATATAAAGCCGCTGACAATGCGGCAAAGCGCGCCTGGCTGTCAGCCATTTCCCACGCAGCTTGCAGTTTGGCGGCCTGCTTGCCCTGCGTTTCTGTACCTGTTGAGAGTGCGCTAGCAAAAGCATATAGGGCAGCTTGCATTGAGGCATCTGCACACATATCGGCCAGCGGATCAGCCTGTTCATCCACACCCAGCTCTGCCCGCAACTGTGCCAGCGCCCATACTACGTCACCTTCTCCGGCGGTATACGCCCACCATTCCGCACGTTTTTGCACAAAATTTTTCAGCAAAGCATGCGTGTTGTGCAAACCGTATTGCGCGAACAGCCATTGCATCTGCTGCGCAGTTTCGCTATCAGGCGCAGCGCGCAGACTGTCAGCAAAAGCCTGCCATGCTTCTTCGTGCAATGCCGAAGTGCGTTCCAGCAACTGCATGCCCACCGGCACACCGACATTCAGCGGAGCACGCTGGAGGATTTGCATGAACCAGCCGTGAAAGGTGTTGATGGTGATAGCAGGTTGCGCCAGCAAAAACGCACTGTATAAACTGCGCGCCCTGACCAGCAGCGCATCATCCACCTCATGCAGCTCGCGCTCTTTTAGAAAGGCGAGCACCACTGCATCTTCCGCTGTAGCCAGCAGATGCAGCCACTCATGCAAACGCGCTTGCATCTCCTGCGCTGCTTTGCGGGTAAAAGTAATAGCCAGTATCTCGCCCGGCTTAACCCCTGCCAACAACAAACGCAAGATGCGCGATACCAGCAGCCAGGTCTTGCCACTCCCGGCGCAGGCTTCTACTACCACGCTGTGCTGGGGGTTGAGGGCAATTTTATTATTCATTAAGACAATCCACCACAGAGACACAGAGGCACAGAGAAAGGCAAAACAAAAACAACCGCCTGAACTACGTCGAATTGAGGCCAGCACCTGCATATACTAGATTTAAGGTTTTCTCTGTATCTCTGTGTCTCTGTGGTGCAAAGGTTAAAAATCCATTTCATACTCCCCTCCACTCTGACTTGCGACACAAGCCGCGCATTTCACAATACTGGCAGGCTTCTTCCACGCCATGCGCAGGCAAGGCGGTGTCATCGCGCATCTGCGCAAACACGATCAACAATCGGTCTATATTGGCCTGCGCCAGTTGCGGTACATCCTGGGGTGGCTTAACAGCAATGACCTTGTTCTTTTCAATGCTGATATAAGCGGCGGCATCGGCCTCATATACATGCGCATAGCAAGCCAGTTGTACATCCTCGCCTGCTTCCTTGAGTTTAAGCCGCAGCCTGCTGGCCTCTGTCATTTTATAATCCAGCACACGCACCGCATGCTCTGCTGTATTACCGTCCACCCGATCTATGCGCCCATGCAGAAGCAAATCCGCTGTCAACGGCAATTCAAATGGCACTTCGCCATTTTGATAACACCAACCTTCTGCTTCATTTTTTAACTGCGCATCGAGATAGGCGGGAATGGCTTGTTGCCAGCGCAATAACCAGGCGCGCGCCAGAAAATCGCGTTGCAGGGCGGCAGAAAATGCTTCGTTACTGATATGTAACAACGCTTCTTCCAACACCGCGTATGAATGCTGCGCAAGTATTTTGAATTGCTGATGGAAGCGATGCAATATGTGATGTACCCACTCGCCGTAATCGCGCTTCTCCACCTCCTCACGCACCTCGTCCAGCTCATTCAGGCGCAGAATGTGGCGCGCATAAAACTGATAAGGGCAAGCCACCAGGCTGTTGTAGCCGCTGGCTGAAATGCGTTGCGGCAGCAAGCTGGTAGGCACGGCTGGCGCAGGCATGCTGGCCACATCCGGCAGCGGAAAAAGCGTACCGCGTAGCTGTGCATAGGGCAGCAGCCCTGCCAGTTCCTGTTCCGCCAAATTATCGCCATATGCCAACTCGTGCAAGGCGCGCAAGATTTCCAGATAGGGGCTGAGCAAATTTTCTTCGCCGTTTTTGCTGGCTTGCCAGGTCGCCAGCACGGTGCTATTCATGGCCAGTAAGGCCAGTAAATCATCGCGCTGCTGTGCGCTGTAAGCAGCGCCGGTAGACAGGCCAAGCGCGGTGCGCACGGCATCGTTAAACCACAAGCCATTATTTTTTGTGCCCGGCAGATGGCTGGCATCACAGCCGAGCAACAGCACCGCATCAAAGCTGCGCCAGCGCGTCGCAGCCAAATGGGTGAGTAGCACCGGGCTGCTGATGGTGGTATCGCGAAAAGTGTGCGTATCGAGTTGCTGCGCCAGCCAGTGCCGCCATTCTGGCAAACTAAAGCGGGTGGTATCATTTTGCAATTCCTGTTGCCAGGTTTGCAGCGCGAGTAATAATTGCTTGCCCGCATCATCCGTCATTAACCCCGGCACGATGCCGAGAATATTCAAACTGTCATACAAGTTGTGCAACCAGCCGCTCAGTGTGTCGCTCTTCTTGCGTAAGACTTCCGCTGCCTGGCGCAGGCGTACCAGTGCCACTTGTACGTCTGCATCGTCCTGTGCCATATCCAGATAGGCGTTCAGGTGCGACGCCACCCCCTGCTTACGTAGCAATTGCTCCAGTTGATAAAGCGCTTGCTTGCGTTGCTGCGGCGGCTGATCAGCGAAGATGAAAGGTGACTTGAGCAGGTCGAGCAAATCCTGATAATAGAAATCACTTTGCAGCGCATCCAGCCAGCGCATCAGCACGGTGCTGACCGACAATGTGGAAAAAGTCCAGCCGGTTTCATCGCATACCAGTATTTGTGCGCGCTCCAGCAGGGCGCGTACACGCCGCGCCACCAGCCTGTCCTGCGCCACGATGGCGATGTTTTTTTTGCCTGCCAGCAACCAGCGTCGTACTTGTAACTCGGCGGCACAGGCTTCCTGTTCCAAGCCGTGTGCAGCGAAGAAACGCAGACGGCGCGCCAGCGTAGCTTGTGGAAAATGTTGCTGCAGATGGGCAGCCTGGTCGCGCAAAGAAGATAAACCATGCGTAGATAAAACGTGCAGCATGGCGCACTGCGCTTGCTGTTGTGCCATTTCACGCACATCAAAAATCATCACTGGCGCGCGTTGCCGATAGGCTTCCACAAAGCGCGCTTCTGCCACGGATAAATCAGATGTCAGCAATACATACAAAGGCGCATTTGCCTGCTGCGCCAGTTGCGCCAAGCGCTGCTGATAAGCCCGTGTGCTATCCAGCCCCTGCATGGCATACCACAGCTCATGCACCACGCGCGCTTCAAACTGCATCGCTGTGCCGCGCCTGGCCTGATAAGCCTGCTCCAATTGGGTGATGAAATCTTCTTCGTTCTGCGGCAGCGTAACATGGTGCTGGGTCAATTCATCCAGCAACGCCAGCAGCTCATAGGTGACACCCCACAAGTCCGTATCAGGAAACCAGTGCCGTGTACGCAAGGCTTGATATAGCGCAGTGGCACGACAGGCATCGGGGATAACAGAATGGCCCAGCAAAATGGATAGTACCCAGTCATTGAGCGTAACCATATGCGGCAACAACAGCGCGGGTAATCCAGCCAGTCGCGCCAGGCTTTGCGACAATGGCTGGGCCACATGGTAGTTGGGCAACAGCACCACTGCATGGCGCAGATCAGGTATTTCGTTTTGATGTTGCGCTAGAATATGCTGCGCAACGGTATCAAAAAAAATAGCGGCCAAATCTGCTGGGCCGCTATTCTGTATTTTTTGCATCGCTAAAAACCGATTAGCGTTCCAGCAAGTGAAATTTTTCTTTTACGTCTTTCCATGCATCCGCGTCAGCCGGGCCGTCTTTTTTCTCAACGATGGCTTTCCACACTTTGGAAAGCTCTGCATTGAGCGCAACAAAATGGCGCTGTTCTTTGGGTAAATCATCCTCAGCATAAATCGCTTCAACCGGACATTCGGCCACGCACAGGGTGCAGTCTATGCACTCATCGGGATCTATTACCAGACAATTGGGGCCTTCGCGAAAACAATCTACGGGGCAGACATCCACACAATCGGTGTATTTGCATTTGATACAAGCTTCGGTCACTACATAGGTCATGGGTAAAACTCCTCGAATAATGTGCCATTTTAACAAAATATGGCTAGATGCCGCTAGCGCTTTTTAAGCTGCTCCTTGGGCTGAAACGGAAGTTTTAAATCGACAGCTTGCTGCCGTAAGAATTACTACCAAGCACTACCTAACATCCACCCTTCCAATCTGGATGTTGGAGCGATTCATTACTCTATCACTCCCCCTGACCATATAGAGATAGGTTCCAGACGGCACCAAAGTACCTGTGTTGTCTCGCCCATTCCACGTCAGGTAGCTTGCCGCACCACTGGATGGGCACGGCGTGTCGTTATACAAGGTGGTCACCATCACATTGGATGAGTTAAAAATTCTTGCTGCGACAGAGCAACTTGCCGAAAAATTATCTGCAAGCGTAAATTGAATTGTTGTCGTTTCATCAAAGCGGGTATTAATCAAACTTGGTGAGGCTGACACTCCGCTCAAAGTCGGAGCGAGAGTGTCGACGCCGCTATCGCCCAATACTGTGACATTGTTGCTGTAGCTGTTTGCCACATAGACATTATTGGTGGCCAGGTTGACTGCAATTCCGGCTGGTTGGACTCCCGCTGTGATCTTGGCAATACTGTTGGTGGCAGCGTCTAGCACCGTAATGGTGTTGGTGATGGCATCCCCTACATAGATCTTATTGGCTGTTGCGTTGATCGCCATATTGAAGGACATTTGACCTCCGATCAAAATTGTCGAAGTGGCGTTGGTACTGCCATCTATGACCGTGAGGGTATTGCTGGAGCTCTGCACATAAATTTTATTGGTAAGTGGATTGACTTCGATACTTCCTGGAGAAGTTCCAACCACGATTGTAGTAGTGCTGTTGGTGGCTCCATCTATCACCGTGACAGTATCGCTGCCAGCGTTTGCCACATATACCTTATTGCTGACCGGGTTGACTGCGATAGAGTATGGCCCGCTATCTGTCGTGATCTCAGTGGTGGTGTTGGTCGCTCCATCTATCACCGTGACGGTGCCACTGCTGTAGTTCGTCACATAAATCTGGTTGGTGACCGTATTAAGCGCGATGCCGCGCGGAAAAAATCCGCCTGTGATTGTGGTGGTAGAATTGGTGGCACCATCTATCACGGTGATGGTGTTACTGAAAAAGTTTGTTACATAAATTTTATCGGTGACTGAGTTAACCGCGATGGCTTCCGGATAAGTTCCAACTGGGATCGTAGTCGTGCTGTGGGTGGTGCCATCTATCATGGTGACGGTATCACTGGAGGTTACTACATAAATTTTATTAGTAGCCGGGTTGACCGCGATGGCTCCTGGGCCGTTGTCTGTCATGACTGTACTTGTATTGTTGGTGAAACCATCTATCACCGTAACATTGGCGTTACCACTGTTCGCCACATATATCTGGTTGGTGACCGGATTGACTGCGACCCGATATGGGTAGGTTCCAGTTGTCGGCACCATGGCAACTACGCTGTCCGCCCAAACTGGCGTTACGATGAGCAGCATAGTGGCTAGCAAAGTGAGAAATGTCGGCAAGGTGTTCTTTACATTATTGCGCGTTGAGTAAGGCATTTTATTGTTTTCCTCCATTAGAATATATGTACGACGACTTCATAAAATTTAGGTCAGCGGTTTTTTGTTAAGTAAGGAAAAACGAACTATTCTGGCGATGCACTATAAGATGAATTTCTGGAATTGTAAACTTATAGAAGCGCCGATTTATTTATGCATTAGCTCATTATCAGTCCTGCAAGCCAATGCTGATAAAGCTGGTGGGCAACTGCATGCAGTCGCGGCAAATTGGCTGCGCTTTGTGCTTGTATGGTCGCAACAGATTGCACAGCAGGACTGCTGGCACTAGCAGTGATTTCATTGGCACCGGTGCGACACCATTTTTGTATCATCTCTTCGGTCATTTCCACATGGCATTGCAAGCCCAAGTGCTTACCCAGTGCAAAAGCCTGATTAGCGCAATAGGCACTGGTCAGTAAATGCACAGCTTGTGGCGGCACACTAAAGGTTTCGCCATGCCAGTGAAATGCTTCAAATGCGGTCATTTCGCCAAACCAGGTATGTGCCTCCGGATTATTCGATACCGTGGCCCTGCCCCAGCCAATTTCCTTAACGGGATTAGGCCCTACTTTTCCACCCAGCGCCTTGGCCATTAATTGCCCACCTAGACAATGGCCCAGCACCGGAATGTCGTGCGCCACGGCACTGCGTATCAACGCCAGCACAGGTTCTATCCAGGGCAAGGGATCGTTGACACTCATCGGCCCGCCCATAAATACCAGACCGGCAAAATCAGTCACTTGTTGAGGGACGGCATCGCCGACATCTATACGTATGAGCTGCCACGGAATAGCCCGCTCATCCAGAAAATCCGCGAAATAGCCGGGGCCTTCCGTGTGGAAATGCCGAAAAATGGCGATGGGTTTCATATCGTTTTGAAACAGCGAATGGGTGCGATGAATCGCACCCCTACAGGGTTTTGTCTCTCTCTATCAGCGCATAGGCTGAATGGTTGTGTATGGATTCAAAATTTTCTGATTCCACCACATAGGCATCTACCCTTTCATCTGCGTTAAGCACAGCGGCAATATCGCGCACCATGTCTTCCACAAATTTGGGATTGTCGTAGGCACGCTCGGTGACAAATTTTTCATCCGGTCGCTTGAGCAAACCATACAGTTCGCAAGACGCCTGCTCTTCGGCATAACGCACCACCTCTTCTATCCATACTGCGCTATTGGTACGTACCGTGATGTTTACATGTGAACGCTGGTTGTGCGCGCCCCGTTCGGAAATTTTCTTGGAACAGGGACACAGGCTGGTGACTGGAACCAGCACTTTCATGGTGAAACGGTATTGCCCTTTGTTAATTTCGCCGATGAATGTGACTTCATAATCCAACAGGCTTTGTACGCCCGATACCGGCGCGGCCTTGTTGATGAAGTAGGGAAAGCTCATCTCGATATGGCCAGACTCAGCTTCCAGCTTGGCCACCATTTCACGCAAAATACTCTCAAAGGACTCGACCGAAATCTCACGCCCATGCTGGTTGAGTATTTCGACAAAGCGCGACATATGCGTGCCTTTGAAGTTGTGCGGCAAATGCACATACATATTGAAGGTGGCGATCGTGTGCTGTACGCCCACGTTCTTATCCTTCACCTGTATCGGGTGACGTATGCTTTTGATGCCCACCCGGTCAATCGCCAAGTGGCGGGTATCGGCCATGTTTTGCACATCAGCAATCATGTTAAGTTCAGGAGAATTCATAAGTGCCCTCAACTAGAGAATCAGGGAGGGTAATTATACCCCCATTGCCCAACTAAATTAATCAACTACTTTTACTCGCTTGCATCTTCACCTGCTAAGCCTAAGCCGAAGCGTATGCAGGCAAAAGTGAAAGCCATATACGCATCATGCGAAAAACTGATAGTTGCCTGCAAGTTTTGTGTGTTCATGATTCGCTCCTTAAAGTAGCTCCCCCCGCAAGGGAGGGAGCGGGTTGTTATTTCTTGCCTATAACTTCATCCATGGGGATACCCAAGCCTACTGCTACGCCATTGCCATATTCCTTATCAGCCTTATAAAAATGGCCGAGCTGGCGTATTTGAATAAAGCGTGGCACGCCTTGCATCGCACCGACCAGATTATTAACCAATTGCGATTTCTGGGCAGTGCTCATCAAGCGATACAGCGCACCCGCTTGCTGATAGTCATCATTGCCAATGCGATGGCTATAACGGTCGGCATCGCCGCTGATTTTTAATGGCGGCTCGCGGAAGCGCGCGTCATCGACCGGCCCGTTAAAACTATTAGGCTGGTAATTGACTGCACTGCCGCCATTACCATCAAAGCGCGTGGAGCCATCGCGATGATAGGTATTGATCGGACAACGCGGTTTGTTCACGTCCATCGCGGCATAGTTAATGCCGATGCGGTAGCGGTGCGCGTCAGGATAGGACAGCAAACGCGCCTGGAGCATCTTGTCCGGCGAAGCGCCTAGGCCGGGCGGCATATTGCCCGGCTCAAACGCAGCCTGTTCCACTTCGGCAAAAAAGTTTTGTGGATTACGGTTCAGTTCCAACACGCCCACATCCTGGCACGGATAATCTTTATGTGGCCATACCTTGGTCAAGTCAAAAGGATTAATAGCATAGGTTTCCGCATCCCGCTCCGGCATGATTTGCACTTGCACCAACCAGTGCGGAAAATCGCCCTGCGCGATGGCGTCATGCAAATCGCGCCGGTGATAATCCAGGTCACGTCCGGCGATTTCAGCAGCTTCTTCATTGCTCAGGTTCTTGATCCCCTGCAAGGTTTTGAAGTGCCACTTGACCCAATAGCGCTCGCCCTGGTCATTCCACAAACTGAAGGTATGGCTGCCGAAGCCGTGCATATGGCGCAAGGTAGCGGGAATACCACGGTCAGAAAACAAGGTGGTAATTTGATGCAAGGATTCCGGCGACAAACTCCAGAAATCCCATTGCATGGTGTTATCACGCATGCCGGTTTCAGGATGGCGTTTTTGCGAGTGGATGAAATCAGAAAACTTGAGTGCATCGCGCACAAAAAACACCGGTGTGTTGTTACCCACCAAATCCCAATTTCCTTCCTCGGTATAAAATTTCAGCGCAAAGCCACGCGGATCACGGGCAGTGTCAGCCGAACCCAATTCCCCAGCCACTGTAGAGAAACGAGCAAATACCTCGCAACTGTTACCCGCTTTGGCAAACAAACCGGCACGGGTATATTTGGCCAGATCGTGCGTAACCGTAAATTTGCCATATGCACCCGCTCCTTTGGCATGCACCACACGTTCCGGCACCCGTTCGCGGTTGAAATGCGCCATTTTTTCCATCAGATGATGGTCCTGCATCAACACCGGACCGCGTGGCCCGGCAGTCAATGAATTTTGATTATCAGCTACCGGCACCCCAGCAGCAGTGGTCATAAAAGGACATTTGTCCATGATGCTCTCCTTGTTAATTAACCAGCACAACGCTGGGTTGTGTGCATTAAGCGCCTGATGCTATTATCAGTCCAATGAATTGTTTAGAATGTTATGATCTATAATATCAATCGTTACAGGATAGGGTTTTCAATTTACCCTGGGGAAAGAAATTGGCCACAGAGGACACAGAGTTCACAGAGAAAAGCACTGGGTTATTATTAATTAAAGCCTTCACCCCACAAGATAAACATGCCAAAAGGGGCGCGACCCCGCACCCTCTCTGTGTCCTCTGTGATCTCTGTGGCTTGAACTGCGG
>JAUSKS010000178.1 GCA_030646595.1 Gallionellaceae bacterium
ATGGCAAACCAGCACCGCATTGGATTTGTCGGCAATCAACGTGCCGTACGTTTCATACACCAGCTCATAGCGCGACAACACCGCGCCGCTCTTGCAGGAGAGGGGGGTGTCGAAATGTGCGCGCTGCGCGCTGACGATGCCTATGCCTATGCTTGTACTCAAAATGAATGCCTCAAAAACAAACCCGCTCAGCTTGCGCGGATCGGGTTGATTCGCTTTAGCGCGTATGTTTAAAGTGCCCCGCAAGCTGATGTCAAATCGGCACTGGTGTTTAGTTTCCGCGTTTTGTTAGGTGCTGTCAATGTGCAGGGACACCCTTCAAAGGATAAAGCGGGGAATAGGCTATATTATTAGTTTAGGTGGGCACTCTTTTTTTCCCCTCTCGGTCGAGAATGTTTGCGCCAACTGTGTACGCATATGTGCTACTGGGTATGAATTCGAAGTCAACACCATTATAGGTAATTTGCTCCGAAACAGTTTTGGTAGTAACAAGGGCCCGTTTTGCGTTCTTTATAGTATTGCCAATAAATTCTGCGCAATTGTCCAACTCGGAGTGATTAGAAACAGCACGATCTGTCCATTTCACCTCGACAATCCAGGTTGGCTTTTGAGTGTCTTGTTCAACGTAAACAATGTCAACCTCTCCTGCCCCCCACCGCGCGTAATAGAGATTATCAATGCTTGGGCTATGCAGCCATTGGCTATATATGGCAGTTTCAACCAGATGCCCAATTGCAACACTATCTTCCTCGATGTGGCCAAATAGCGCAGAGCGCATTGAGGGGTTGGTGAGATATACCTTAAACTTGATGGCACGCTTAAAGTGCCGGGCGTTTTGGTCAATCCGATGTACACGGCGGATTAGAAAAGCGGCTTCCAGATACTCTAAATATCGTTTAATGGTATTTTTGGCTACCCCGGCTGACATGGATAGCCCTTCCAAGGTAATTTCATTTCCTGTGTTATAGGCCAGCGTTGTGAAAAGCCTGTTTAGCTCTTGAACGTCGCTAATACCATATAGGCTTGGTAAATCGCGCAGCAGAACTTTATCAATGATGTCACTCTTAATGTAACGGCCTGGATCCGCTTGAATCACCTTTGACATAACTGCTTCTGGATAACCCCCGAAATTTAAATAGTTGCAGAACTCTTTATTTAATTCATCAATATTCAGGGCACGGTAATTAATGCTGCCGCTTCTCGTTTTGGAAATTTCGATTTTTTCAATTAGCTCATTTTCTCGATTAATAAAATTTAGATACTCTGAGAAGGTTAAAGGGGGAAGAATAAAATCCGTGAACCGTCCTGCTCCTGACTCCTGACTTTTTAACTTCAATGCAGCCGCAGCGGAGCCAGTAACAACAAAGCTATATGACGGGTAGGAATCGACCAATGACTTAAGATGAATTTCCCAATCACGCAAATATTGCACTTCGTCGAAAAAAATAAAAAGGGATTCATCTTTTTTATGTTCAAACCGCTTTTGAAACATGCCCAACATTTTTTCTAAAGGGATGCCGGTGTAAAGGGGGGTCTCAATTGAAATATAGAAAATTGATTGGCCAGAGATACCAGCGTCTAAGAGTGCCTGAATTGCATGAAAAACCATGACGGTCTTGCCAACTCGCCGTGGGCCCATAACCACTACAGCTCGGTTAACAGAGCGGTCTTGAATCAAAGCAAGAAAAGGACTGAAATAAAAGCGGCGAGGCAACTCGGCAAATCGCTTCTCAATCCCGCTTCCCGGAGTCCACCATGGATTATCAAACTCGAAACGGTCTAGAATTTCATTTTGTGAAATAGTGAGCATATATTTCCTTATAATACATGCAGATAATAATTAAGATCAGATTATTGATTCTAATGCTAGCATGCTTATAATATAAGGTCAATGCACTAATCTTATATTATAACTCTTTGGAAATATCGATATATTCTATTGTTTTCATATTGTTACAGCCCGCCCCAATTTTTAATTGCGCTCTGCAACGCTTCAAGACTAAATGTCAGGCATTCAACCGATCCAGCAATTCCCGTATTTTCATCGGATCATCCGCGCGCAGTATTTTTTGCGTCAGCGTAGTAATCTCCGGCAGGCTGGTGGTCAGTACACGTTGTTTGGTGCCCAGCAGTTGCGCTGGGTGCATGGAAAACTGGCGCAGGCCGAAGCCGAGCAGCAGGCGTGTGTAGGCTAATTCCCCAGCCATTTCACCACACACTGCAATCGGAATGCGCGCCTTATTGGCGCTGCCGATGATGTTTGCCAACAGGTGCAGCACAGCCGGGTGCAGTGGATCATACAAATGCGCCACTTCTTCGTCAGTGCGGTCTATGGCCAGGGTGTACTGGATCAGATCGTTGGTGCCAATCGAAAGAAAATCCAGTTTTTTAGTGAACACATTAAGCGCCAATGCGGCAGCAGGAATTTCGATCATGCCGCCGATAGGTACGGCGTTGTTGTATTTAATTCCCTCGTCATCCAGGCTTTGCTTGGCGGCGGCAATAAGCTGCAGGGTTTGATTAATTTCCGATATGCCGGACAGCATGGGCACCAGTATTTTTACATTGCCGAACGCGGAGGCACGCAACAAAGCGCGCAACTGGGTGCGAAATAATTGCGGCTCGGCCAGACACAAGCGTATGGCGCGCAAGCCCAGCGCCGGATTGCTGGCGACGCGGGTAGCGCCTTTGAGTTGTTTGTCGGCACCGAGGTCGAAGGTGCGGATGGTTACCGGCAAGCCTTCCATACCCTCGGTTACCGTGCGGTAGGCCTCGAATTGCTCTTCTTCGTCCGGCAGGTTATCGCGGTTTAAAAATAAAAATTCACTGCGGAACAACCCTATGCCAGTGGCGCCATTTTCTTTCACGTCGGCCAGGTCATGCGGTAATTCGATATTGGCATGCAGTTCGATGGCCGTGCCGTCCAGCGTGTTGGCGCGTGTGGATTTCAGCCGTTTAAGTTTTCTGCGTTCCAGTTGCCATTGGTCCTGACGCAGTTTGTATTCGGCCAGAATTTGCTTGTCCGGATTGACGATGACCACGCCCTGTCCACCATCCACGATGAGCAAGTCATTTTCGCGCATGAGCTGACGCGCGCGGTGCAGACCAACCACACACGGCGTATTAAGGCCGCGCGCGATAATGGCAGTGTGCGAAGTGGCTCCGCCCAAATCGGTCAGGATGGCAGCGAATTGATGCGGTTTAAGCTGAATCAAGTCAGCCGGGCTGACATCATGCGCGACCAGGATCATGCTTTCTTCATGCTTGGCGGCAGGAGGGGTATGGCCGGGCTGCCCGGTCAATTTTTTGAGTATTCGTTCTACTACCTGCACCACATCGGTCTTGCGCTCGCGCAGGTAAACGTCTTCGAAAGCTTCGAACTGCGTGACCAGTTCGTCCATCTGCACCTTGAGCGCCCATTCTGCATTGCACTGTTCGTGTTCTATCATGGTGCGCGGCGTTTTGCTGATATGTTCATCCGCCAAAATCATTAAATGTAAATCGAGAAAAGCATCAAATTCTGCTGCGGCATACAAGGGACGGTTGTCATGCAAACCGGCCAATTCGCTACGCGTAGCTTCCAGCGCGGCATCGAAGCGCATCAGCTCTTCTGGTACTAGATGCTTGGGCAGCGCGTAATGCGCCACCTCCAGCGAGGTATGCGAAACCAGATGGGCATGGCCGATGGCAATGCCGCTGGAAACTGCAATGCCGTGCAGAGTAAAACTCATGAAAACCTCACAAGAACCGTAGCGAGCAAGCCAATATGCAAGACGCCGCGCAACGAGCGACGAGACATACCGCTTTGGTAGGCGCACCCGCAAGGTGTAGGCCGTGCGGTTCCCGTAGCTGAAGCTACGACCGCTACGCTCAGGAGCGAGTGAGCACGCAACGCAGCAGATTGGCTGCGCAGTAGGTTATTGGAAGCGTTTTTCATTCGCCTTCTCCAAAGCAGTCATTAATTAGTGCAATAATCGCATCCATCGCTTCCTGTTCTTTTTCGCCACTGGTTTCGATATTGATGGTGGTTCCTTTGGCGGCGGCCAGCATCATCACTCCCATGATGCTTTTCGCATTCACCCGCCGTCCGGCGCGCGACATCCATACTTCGCACGGAAACTGCGAGGCAAGTTGAGTCAGCTTGGCCGAGGCGCGCGCATGCAGCCCCAGCTTGTTAATTATCAGCACATCCTGTTGCAACATTACTGTCATCTTCCTTCCCCATTAACACAATACATTCGCGTCCGCCTTGCAGCGCCTTTTGTACCAGCTCGGCCAGCGGCTGCTCGCGGTAGCACACCGCGCGCAACAACATCGGCAGATTGACGCCAGCCACCACTTCCACATGGCCCGGCTGACGCAAGCGGCGCGCAATATTGCTGGGCGTGGCACCGAACATATCAGCCAGAATCAGCACGCCAGCCCCGCTGTCCATCTGGGCAATAAGGGCGCGCCCTTCCTTCTCCTTGCGCTGTGTATCCTCATCGGCCATCACCGACAACACTTTAAGGTTATCGGGCACATTGCCCATGACGTGGCGCACACATTCCACCAGGCTTTCGCCCAGACCCTGGTGGGTTATCAATAAAATACCTGTCAATTCACGCGCTCCATTTCCGGCACCATTTTTTTATCAACGAATTCTAGCCGTTTCTGCATCGCCGTAGTGAGATGGATGATGCCATGTCCATCTATCAATAACGCTTCAGTTAATCCCATTTGCTTGGCCGCATTGCGCCAGGCTGCCCTGCCGGAAATAAATAAGGGCTTGGAGACCGCATCGGACCGGACACCCGCGTGGTCACCCCGGGTCAACACCGTCACTGCCTGCACCCCCTGCACCGGCTGGCCGCTGCGCGGATCAATCAAATGACAATAGCGTTGGCCGCCCACCATGAAATAGTGCTGGTAATCGCCCGAGGTACCAATCGCTTCGCCGTCATGCAGCTCCAGCGTGGCGATCGGGCCCGGCTGGCGCGGATGTTGAATGCCCACGCGCCATGCACGCGCACCGTGCGCGCCCAGCGCCAGTACATTACCGCCGATGTTGATCAGTGCGTTGGATATGCCCTGTTGTTTTAGCAAGGCTACTGCGCTATCCAGCGCATAGCCTTTGGCATAACCACCTAGATCAAGCTGCACAGCGGAATTGCGACTACTCACTAATACCCCTCTCCCGCTGGCGGGGAGAGCGAAGCGAGGGGGGCGAAGCCGGCTAGGGGAGAGGGGTAAGGAGTGGAATATCAGATCGCTCATCTGCGGTTTTGCAGCTACAACAACAGCCAGCTTTTTTTGATCCGGCAGCGCAGATTGAAATTCGTCCGCATGAAATCCCCACAACTGCACCATGCCACCGATGGCGGGATTAAATAAATTATCCGACTGCGCTGAAAGTTGTGCCGCATCCCTCAATATGGCGGCCAGTTCGCTCGATACTTCTTTGGTTTTGCCTTGCGCCAGGGCTGCATTCAGTTCACTCAATGCGCTCGGCTTCCAGGCATGCAGCAGATTATGCAAGCGCTGAAATTCCTGCATCACCGTGGCAACCGCCTGCTTCGCGCGCGCTTCCTCTGTACCATATATGCTAACTTCCACCAGCGTGCCGAACACATAGCCTTGTTCCTGATATAGCGGCTCTTTGCCACAGGCGGTTAGCGAGATGGCGGACGCTAACATTGCCAACCCAATCCACCACAGAGACACAGAGACACAGAGAAAATCAAATGCGCTACAAAAAATTTGCCTGGGGTTTCCTCTGTGTCTCTGTGTCTCTGTGGTGCAGGGGGTTTGCCTCAAGCTTCCATTTCCTCCAGCTCCAGCGCCGCTGCCAGCATGGCCAGCCTGGCCACCACACCATAAGCGTAGAAACGGTTAGGGGTATCATCCGGCGAACACTCGGGATTAGGCATGATGCAGCTGCTCTCAAATGCCAGCGGTACAAAGTGCATGCCGGGCGCGTTAAGATTTTCATCTACGTGGCGCTCGGTATGCACGCGATAGAAACCGCCAACCACAAAGTGGTCCACCATATAAACCACCGGCTCGGCTACCGCTTCATTGATGTGTTCAAAGGTATACACGCCTTCTTGTACCAGCACGTCATGCACCTGTAACCCTTCTTTTCCGACTGACATTTTGTTGCGCTGTTTGCGGTTCAGGTCGCGCACTTCGCTGGCATCTTTCACCGACATGATGCCCATGCCGTAAGTGCCCGCATCGGCTTTGACGATGACAAAAGGCGCTTCCTTGACGCCATATTCAGCATATTTCATGCGCATTTTTTGCAGTATGCCATCGACTTGCGCAGCCAGACATTCCTCCCCGGCATGGTGCTGAAAATCAATTTCACCGCAGGTGGCAAAGTAAGGGTTAATCAGCCAGGGATCAATATCGAGCAATTTGGAAAATTCATCTGCCACGCGATCATAGGCGGCAAAATGCTGCGATTTGCGCCGCGTCGTCCAGCCTGCTGCCAGCGGTGGCAATACCGCCTGCTCCAGATTCTTCAAAATGTCCGGCACACCGGCAGACAAATCGTTGTTGAGCAACACCACACAGGGATCAAAATTATCCAGTGCCAACCGATTGCCTTTGCGCTGCAAAGGTTCCAGCGTGAGCGTGCCGCCATTGGGCAGCGGAATTTCTGTGGGCTGGGTGATCTCCGGCAACAAACTGCCGACGCGCACCTTCATGCCTGCGCGCTTGAGGATGGTAACGATCTGCGCCACGTTTTGCAGATAGAACAAATTGCGCGTGTGGTTTTCTGGTATCAACAGCACACCACGCGCTTCCGGGCAGATTTTTTCGATGGCGCTTTGTGCGGCTTGCACACACAGAGGCAGAAATTCCGGGTTCAGATTATTGAAGCCACCGGGGAAGAGATTGGTATCCACTGGTGCCAGCTTGAAGCCCGCGTTGCGCAAATCCACCGAGGTGTAAAACGGAATGGTGTGCTCCAGCCATTGCTGGCGAAACCAATGTTCGATGGTGGATTGCGCGTTGAGGATGCGCTGCTCCAGCTCTAGCAGCGGAACCGTAAGCGCGGTGGTCAAATGTGGAACCATGGTCTCTTGGGCATTTATAAAATGCCGCATTGTAGCCTAGCCCGATATAAGCCGCACACATGATAGAATGCGCGCCCTTCTCAGTTTGTCAGGACGCCGTTCATGCTTTCCACCGCCAATATAACCATGCAGTTTGGTGCCAAGCCGCTATTTGAAAATGTTTCCGTGAAATTCGGCGATGGCAATCGCTATGGCTTGATCGGCGCGAATGGTTGCGGTAAATCCACGTTCATGAAAATTCTGGGTGGCGATCTGGAGCCCTCTTCCGGTAACGTCATGCTGGACCGCGGCGAACGCCTGGGTAAGCTGCGTCAGGATCAATTTGGCTTTGAAGATATTCGTGTGCTGGACGTGGTGATGATGGGTCACACCGAGATGTGGGAAGTGATGGCCGAGCGTGATGCGATTTATGCCAATCCCGATGCCAGTGAAGAAGATTATATGCACGCCGCCAATCTGGAAGCGAAATTCGCCGAATTTGACGGCTATACAGCCGAGGCGCGCGCGGGCGAACTATTGCTGGGTGTAGGCATTGCGCTGGAGCTGCATCAGGGAGCCATGCGCGCAGTTGCGCCCGGTTTCAAACTGCGTGTGTTACTGGCACAAGCGCTCTTTTCCAACCCGGAAATTCTGTTATTGGACGAGCCAACCAATAACCTCGACATCAATACCATACGCTG
>JAUSKS010000197.1 GCA_030646595.1 Gallionellaceae bacterium
GCAGCTTCTTGGCCTCCTCCATGTTGAACATGGGGTGATCAGGTTTCTCTTCCAGTATTTTTAGCCAGGAAGCCATGGGGATTTAACCTCGCAGCACGCAGTCGAATAGATGCATATTACTCCTGACGGCGCGGGGGCGCGATTAATCGCGCCCCACATTGGTAAATCAAGCGTTAGCCCAACATCGCCTTCATGCGCGCCAGCTTGGCCCTGCCCTCCTCCTTGCTCACGCTAGGTGCGCTGTCTGCCGGGAGCATGCCGGAACGAATTAATTCCTGTGCAGGTAACTCTTGCAGAAACCGACTGGGTTCACAGGCCTGCCATTCTTTACCTTGCCTGCGCTTGCTGCAATAGCTGATATGCAACGAGCGTTGCGCGCGAGTGATGCCGACATATAACAAACGGCGTTCCTCCTCGATTTGCTGCGGCTGCTCGCTTTGCCGGTGCGGCAGTATGCCCTCTTCTACCCCCACTAAAAACACATGGCCAAATTCCAGACCTTTGGCTGCATGCAAGGTAGACAGACTGATCGCATCGGTTTCCTGCTCACGCGATTCGAGCAAGTTCATCAAGGCGATGGTTTGTGTCATGGCCAATAATGTTTTGCCGTCTGCTTCGGATTTGCGCTTGATCCAGTCTACAAAATCGCTGACATTCTTCCATTTGCTTTCTGCCTGGCGCGGCTCATGGCTATCAAATAGCCAGGCTTCGTAATCAATCGCACTCATCAAATCGGCCAGCACCAGCGCGCATTCTTCCTTGTCGGCGCTGGCTTCCATGCGATGGATGAAATTGCAAAAAGTCATCAGGTCTTCATATTGCCGCGCCGGAAGCTGCTGGACAATTGCACTTTCAAAGGCAGCCTCAAACAGGCTGACGTTGCGGGTTGCGGCATATCCGGCCAGTTTCTCCAGCGTCTGGTTGCCGATGCCGCGCTTGGGTGTGGTGATGGCGCGAATGAACGCCGGGTCATCATCGGTGTTGGCAATCAGCCGCAGGTAGGCAACCAGATCTTTGATTTCTGCGCGCTCGAAAAATGAAGTGCCACCGCTGACAGTGTAGGGCGCATGCTGGGTGCGCAATTGTTCTTCAAAAGTACGCGACAGATGATTGCTGCGATACAGAATGGCGTAATCGGAAAAGCGTGTGTTGTGTTCAAACTTGTGCGCCAGCAAGCGCATCACCACCGACTCCGCTTCGTTCTCATCATCCCGCGCAGCGAATACATGAATGGCATCGCCCGGCCCATGCTCGCTCCATAATTTTTTCTCATACAGCTTGGTGTTGTTGCTGATCAGATGATTGGCGCAAGTCAGAATGCGCTGCGAAGAACGGTAATTCTGCTCCAGCTTGATCACGCGCAAATTGGGATGATCATTTTGCAGGTTCTGCAAATTGGCGATGCTGGCCCCGCGCCAGGAATAAATTGCCTGATCGTCATCGCCCACCGCGGTAAGCGCGGCGCGGCTGCCAGCCAACAGGCGCGTCATCTGATATTGGCAATCGTTGGTGTCCTGATATTCGTCTATCAGCAAATAGCGCAAACGCTGCTGCCAGCGCGTCAGTGCTTCCGGGAAAGTGCGGAACAAATCCACCGGCAAGCGAATGAGATCATCGAAATCCATGGCCTGATAAGCGCGCAAGGTTTCCTGATAGCGTGCATAAAGCAAGGCGGTGCGCTGCTCGGCTTCGCTTTCTACCAGATTCAGCGCCTGCTCCGGCGTAACGAACGACGATTTCCAGTTGGACAACACAGTTTGCGCGTTGCGTATATCCTGCTTGTCCGGGGCACCTAGCAGCTCACTTACAATTTTTGCCGTATCGGCACTATCGAAAATCGAAAACTGTTTTTTATAGCCCAGCAGTTCTGCTTCCTGACGCAGAATTTGCATGCCGAGCGC
Organism: Gallionellaceae bacterium; assembly: GCA_030646595.1. Classification (GTDB taxonomy): domain Bacteria; phylum Pseudomonadota; class Gammaproteobacteria; order Burkholderiales; family Gallionellaceae; genus Nitrotoga. Next base: position 1,902 of record JAUSKS010000197.1, read on the forward strand.
ATGAAACGTGCTGATGGTCAGCCCTTTGGTATCGCGCCCGCTCAACAATTTCCCGACGCGGTCCCGCATCTCGTTGGCGGCTTTATTGGTAAAGGTAATGGCAGCAATATTGCGCGGCGCATAGCCGCATTGCTCGATCAGATAAGCCAGCTTGTGGGTAATGACACCGGTCTTGCCACTACCTGCCCCGGCCAATACTAGCAGCGGCCCATCCAGATATTTTACGGCAGCGCGTTGGGCGGGATTAAGTTTACTTAGCATTTGTTAGAGAATGAACGACGATAGCTTAAAATTATCCGCAGTGCGACAGTCCATCAATCCGCCTTACCTGATGTTCGGGTGGGCAACTGCTTCACCATACGGTCAAAGTCCGATTCGAAACGCTGGTCGTCCAACACGCGATACTTGTCGAACTCCTGTTCGGCATGAGCCTTGGCCAATTCAGCCGACACCTTGCCTGCACCTTGCAAAATCTCACGGTCATTCAATGTCAAAAAGCCTTCCAGCTTGCCGATCCAATCTTGCATGCTCATGGCGATGCGCCGTGTCGCCTGACCTTCGGCAAAAATCAGATACTGCTCGGCCAAATTATTGAGGGCACGTAATTCTTCTTCGTTCAAATAATTCTTGGCGACGCTCACATCGGCCTTGCGGATGCGCGCACCTTCCCATGTCGTCAGCCCCATGTTCGGTTGGCCGCTGTCAGCGCGGGCGGCGATCAGCTCAGCGGCAGTCTGGCCGTGGATGGCGTAATGCACCTTGTTCTGCACCGTGGCAAAAAATTCCTGAGTGAGGGGATGATGAGAGTCATAATCCACACTGGTCGCGTAAATGTCCGTAATTTTCTGGTAAAAGCGTCGCTCACTGGTGCGAATGTCTTGCAGACGGCGGGTCAGTTCGTCAAAGTAATCCCGCCCTTTGCCGGGATTTTTCAAGCGCGCATCATCCAGCACAAAACCCTTGATGATGTATTCTTTCAACTTGTCGTTGGCCCACTGGCGGAAGCGCACGCCCACCGGGCTGCGCACCCGGAAGCCCAAAGCCAGCACCATGTCCAGATTGTAGTGCGCGACCTCATACTGCTTGCCGTCCGCGGCAGTTGTTCGGAAAAACCGAACAACTGAATTTTCATCCAGTTCGCCATCCTCGAAGATGTGCTTGATGTGCTCGCTGATCGTCCCCTTGGCCTTGCCGAATAACTCGGTCAACTGCTTCTGGCTCAGCCAAAGGGTTTCCGCCTCCAGCATCACGTCAATGCGGGTGGAGCCGTCTTCGCTTTGATAGATCAGGAATTGTTTTGGGTCGGTCATATTCTCAACTCGTCAGTTCAAGGGGGCTAATACCAAAATGTGCATGACCGCAAAGAGCGAGGCTATTGCAGTTGGTTACCGTGGCTTTCCGCGCGTCGTAAATTCTAAGAAAAACGAAAAATGAACGTGTCGGCATCAAGAAGTGTTGCTACCAGTTCTTTGAGCGACGATTCGATTTCGGCGATGTTCATAGCCTTTTTTTCCCATCAGGCGCGGTCATTTTCAAAGCGTTACAATTTGTAACGCTTTCATTGCCCTCAGCCAACAGCCGTTGCTCATCAGATTTTCACTCCCTGCATGATTTCTTTTTATTATTTTATTAAACTCGGCTTCGACCTGAACACACCGCAACGGAGAATCATAAAGCGGGACGACTGTGTTTCCAAATATTTTTTATGTACCAAGAACAGTAACGGCTTGGATGCTCTATGTGATGGTGCCCGGAACCGGAATCGAACCGGTAC
>JAUSKS010000203.1 GCA_030646595.1 Gallionellaceae bacterium
CAGGAAAGGTCCTGCTCATCCTGCTGCGCAGAAGCCACACTGTAGGTAAGGATGGGGCGGCCTGAAGTGTTGACCTTGGAAATAATCGGGTCTTTGATATCACCCGGCAAATCACCGCGCACACGGCTGATCGCATCACGCACATCATTAACCGCTTCACTATTGTCTTTTTCCAGATCAAACTCTATGGTGACGATGGCCAGTCCGTCACTGATATTGGAATGGATATGTTTTACCTGACCCAGACCGGCCATCGAATTTTCGATTTTGCGCGCCACCTCGGTTTCCATCTGGACCGAAGAAGCGCCTTCCAGCCGCGTGGTAACAGTTACGATAGGTAATTCAATGTCGGGGAAATCTTGTACACCGGACGAGCGAAAATCCATGAGGCCGACCAGGCACAACATGAGGAACAACAAAATACAAGGAATGGGATTCTTAATGGCCCATGCGGAAATATTCATTTTGCTTTGCTGGAAGCGACCGCTTCACCTACTACGCGCACCAAATCACCATCACTTAAAAATCCGGCGCCTGAGGCCACGACTGCGGCATTAGCCTGAATGCCATTTAAAATCTCGATGCGGTCTTGCAGACGTCGCCCTACTGTTACTTTGATTTGTTTAACGCGCTGATCCGGGCCCACCTGATACACATAATTAAAACCATCGCGCACCACCACTGCCCCTTGCTCCAAGGTCAGCGCGGGCGCGTGGCCTAAATCAAAATCGCCTTGTGCATACATGCCGGCCTTGAGCGTTTTGGCAGCGGCCAATTCGACATATACGCTGCCATTGCGGGACTGCATATCCACCACCGGCGAAATTCTGCGTACCACGCCGATGACGACCTCCCCTTGTGCGGAACTGAGCGTGGCTTTCTGACCGATCTTGATTTTTTGCAACTGACTGGCTGGCAATTCTGCCCGCCATTCCAATTTACCGCGCCGGATTAAACGGAATAATTCATTGCCCGGCTGCATCACGGCACCCACGGTAGCTGTGCGCGATGAAATTAATCCATCATCAGGTGCCACCACACGGGTGTAGCCCAACTTTAATTTTTGCGCCTGCAACCGCGCTTCTGCTGTTTGCAACTCCGCCCGCGCTACTTGCGCGGCAGTCAAATTCTGGATGACAGCATGTTCACTCATCATGCCGCTCGCCTGGAGTTTCTTGGCACTTGCTTCCTTCACTTCCGCTTCGGCCAGACGAGCACGCGCTTCATCCACTGCCGCGCGATACTGCTCCAAATCATTCAACACCATCTCATCCGAAAAACGCGCCAGCAGTTGCCCCTTTTTGACTGCATCACCCACGTTGGCCGACACTTCAGCCAGCCGCAACCCCGCCACTTCCGCGCCTATGATCGCTTCTTGCCAGGCTTGCACATTTCCGGTAGCAGTCAATATTTGCGGCCAGTTGCGCAAATCTGGCGAAACGATGGTGACAGTCAAAGCAGAGTTGGTGGGCGCAGCTTCCTGCAGTTTGCTGGATTTGTTTTTGGACAGGATGACTCCTGCCACGATTAACATTCCGACAACCAAACCCAATATAATAATTCGTGTGCGATTCAAGGTATCCCCTGTCTATGCAAGCCGTTCGAATTGTAGATATACATAGCGACATAAATCTACTGCGCGAATTTAAGGCGGGTCGGTGCGGTGCTCGGAATCCTCATGTACTAACATGTACACTCCGGTTCCTGCGCTCCGTCCCGATCCACCTTAAATCCGCTCGCTACGACTTCTGTCGCTATGTATAGTAGCAAAAGTCAGGTAAGGTAGAATATGTATCATTGCAAATTTAGCCCCGCATATGAGCACCGCACTCCATAATGTTATCCACCAGGCTGAGCAGATCATCCTCGGCAAATCGCACCAAATCAGGCTGGCGCTGGCCTGCTTGCTGGCACGCGGCCATTTGCTGATTGAAGATATTCCCGGCGTAGGCAAAACTACACTGGCGCATGTGCTGGCACGTTCGCTTGGTTTGCAATTTCAGCGTATTCAATTTACCAGCGACATGCTGCCTGCTGACATACTGGGCGTATCGGTTTTTCAGCGCGGCAGCAATGATTTCAAATTTCATCCGGGGCCAATTTTTGCGCAGATGATTTTGGCCGATGAAGTTAATCGTGCCACCCCTAAAACTCAAAGCGCCTTGCTGGAAGCAATGGAAGAACAGCAGGTCACGATAGAAGGTATTACGCGTTCATTGCCGACACCTTTCTTTGTCATCGCTACCCAGAATCCTGTGCATCAAGTTGGCACGTTCCCGTTGCCGGAATCACAGCTGGATCGCTTTCTGCTCTGTATACAGCTAGGTTACCCCGATGCCCAGGCAGAACGCAATCTGCTGGCTGGCGTAGAACGGCGCGAAATGGTGACCAAGCTCATGCCACAGATGGAAGCGGCGGAGCTGCTGAGTTTGCAACAGCAGACAAGAGAGGTGTTTGTGTCACCAGCGCTGCTGGATTATGTGCAGGCTATTCTGCGCTATACTCGTGAATCGGCGCATTATGTCTATGGACTCAGCCCGCGCGCTGGCTTGTCGCTGCTTGCGGCGGCGCGTGCCTGGGCCTTGCTGGATGGACGTAAGGCAGTTATGCCGGAAGATATACAAGCGGTATTGCCGGGTGTCGCCAACCACCGTTTGCAAACCGTGCATGAGGGACAGACCGCAGTAGACAAGCTGGCAAAAGAGTTAATTGCAGCAGTAGCCATCCCCTAAACGGGATTACTTTATAATAAAACGATCAACTATCAACGGGAGTTCACATGACAACATTAAATAGCCGGATATTTTCCATCAGCAAGCTACTGTTTGTGATGACCATGGTCAGCGCGCTGAGTGCTTGTGGAAAAAGCAAACCAACTCTGGAAGAGGTGCAGAAATTGGCCGCTGCCGGTGATGTCAGTGCCCAGTATGATCTGGGCACCCGTTACCAGGATAGTGTTGGTGTTCCCAAGGATATGGTCAAAGCCGCAGAATGGATCGAAAAAGCTGCCGCACAAGGCCATCTACAGGCGCAAAAAGATATAGGCTGGATCTACGCCAAGGGTGATGGCATTCCTGCCAACCCCACCAAAGCTATGGAGTGGTACCAAAAAGCAGCTGCACAGGGAGATGCCTGGGCAGAATATAGAGTCGGAGAAATGTATAACAAAGGCTTGGGTATCAATAAAGATATTGACCAGGCCCGCATATGGCTGGAAAAGGCAGCGATAAAGGGTCGGGCCGATGCCCAGTATGCTGTTGGCATGATTTATTTAATGGACGAAGATTTTTATGAAGCCAGGGAGTATCTGGAAAAAGCTGCCGCGCAAAGTCACCCTGATGCCCAGTATCACCTGGCCAGCATGTTTGCCAGTGGTAAGGGGCTGAAAAAAAATCCTAACTATCCTCTGATGGCCTATGCCTGGGCACAAGTGGCTGCCAAACAAGGATACAAAGGCGCAGATAAACTGCGCGACTCAATACACTTGAGTCCGCCACAACGTGCTGAAGCAGAGCAATGGGCCAGCAACTGGAAACATGGGCAGCTATTGCCTGCACCGTAAGTTTGGGCATCATGCCAAGTGCTGAACGTACTGAGACAAAAATTCCGCACTTGGTTATTCCGCCCACATATTGCCAGCGGAACGGTTACCCTTAACCAGCGCCGTATTTTCATACTGCCCACCCGCCAGGGTTTGTTCTTCGCATTCGTGCTGCTACTGATGCTGATAGGCGACATTAATTACAACCTCAGCCTGGGCTACGCGCTTACCTTTTTACTGAGCACGCTGGCCATATTGACCATGTTGCATGCCTTCCGCAATATGGTGCAACTGGAAATACGGGCCGGACATCCCGCGCCAGTATTTGCCGGTGAGTTTGCCCATTTTGTTTTTCATTTCCATAACTCCGCTAAATTGCCGCGCTATCACTTGGTGTTGCAGCATAGCAATAAGCACAGTGTGTTATTTGATCTTGCGGCCCGGCAAAGTACGGAAATAAAACTGCCCCTGCCTGCTGTTCAGCGTGGCTGGCTGAGTAGCGGCAGATTAACGCTGTATACCGAATTCCCGCTCGGTCTGTTCCATGCCTGGTCGTATTTACAATTCGATACCCGCTGCCTGGTTTACCCGCAACCTGCTGCCCCATTGCCATTACCCCTCCGTGCAGCGCAAGATGGGACGGGTACGCTCAACACAGCAGGCGATGAAGATTTTTCCGGACTGCGCAGCTATGTAGCAGGCGATGCCCTGCCCCGTATTGCATGGAAAGCGCTGGCACGGGAACAAGGTTTACAGGTTAAACAATTCAGCACGCCGCAGGGGCGGCAGTTATGGCTGGACTGGGCCTCGCTTGCACATTTGGCTTATGAAAGCCGCTTGCAAGTATTAGCACGTTGGGTGCTGGACGCCGAGGCGCAAGGTTTGCAATACGGATTACGCTTACCGGGAATCGAGTTGCCGCCCAATCAGGGTACGCATCATCGTAATGAATGTTTACGTGCGCTGGCTTTATCCTAGAAACCGCAGTTGACCGCTTGCAATCTTAAGGAGAAGCCGATGGTTATTGACGTTAGCGAGTACAACAATGATCACCATATAGGTGAGCGCGCTACGCACTCGATTGCACGTTTTTCGAATCACTCGGCGTTGTTGCTCCTCCTTGCATGGAATAGCCATGCCGCGTCAGCCCTCTCCCTAACCCTCTCCCCAAGGGAGAGGGGACGATCACTCTCTCTCCCTTGGGGAGAGAGTTGGAGAGAGGGTTGGTGCCTAGCCGAGCAATCCAAAAAACGCACCCTTGCAGGGCGCGTATCCGCTACTAGCGGATACCGTTACGCAGGCGCGCAGCCATGCTGCACGAAACCCCTACTCCACCTCGAATGCGTTCAACTGCGGTTTCTAGGATTATATGACTGAAGCACATTCATCGCGCTCGCATAGCCCCGCTCCTGTTCTCATTTACGGCCTGCTCGCCTGTATCCTGCTGGTTAGCGCCCCGCATGCCCTGCATCTTCCTGTATGGGTGAGCATGCTCGTGGTGTTAGTCTTGGGCTGGCGCGCCTGGCTAACATATCGCGGTGCAGCGCTGCCACCCTACTGGCTCTTGCTCACGCTGACACTAATCAGTATAGGCAGCTTATGGATCAGCTTTCATACCCTATTCGGACGCGAAGTTGGCGTTACCCTGCTCACCGTCTTGACTGCGCTCAAGATGCTGGAACTGCGAGCCACACGCGATGCAACAATCGTGATTTACCTGGTCTGTTTTATTATTCTCACCCAGTTTTTTTATTCACAAAGTATTGCGCTTGCGCTATTGATGCTAGCCACCTTAGTGCTGATTCTAAGCACCTGGCTGCATCTGCAAACCGCCCCGCTTAGTCTCCGTGCGCGTCTGCGCATCGCTGTTTTGTTGCTGGCGCAGGCCATTCCGCTGACGCTAATATTGTTTGTATTGTTTCCGCGCGTACAAGGCCCGCTGTGGGGCTTGCCGCAAGATGCGTACGCCAGCAGCGGCCTGGGCAACACCATGTCGCCCGGCAGTATAAGCAAGCTTTCCCTGTCCGAAGCAGTTGCCTTTCGCGTCAGCTTTACCGGCCCCGCCCCGCTACATGAACAGATGTACTGGCGCGGACCCGTGTTATGGGATTTTGATGGGCGCACCTGGACTACAGGCAAAGCTTTACAGGCCAAGCGCGCGCAATTGGATCAGTTGAGCAATGCGACAAATTACACTGTCACGCTGGAGCCACACAATAAAAACTGGTTGTTTACGCTGGAGATGCCTACACAGCTTTCGATACCTGCCGCACTCAGCAGTGATTTTCAGGTATTGCAGCAACAACCCGTTACTGCGCGCTTGCGCTATGACGCACATTCACAGCTGAGTTACCGCGCCAATGTCGAAGAAGAAACGCAACAATTACGACGCGCTTTAGCGCTACCCGCCAGACTTAATCCACGTACCCAGCAACTCGCTGCCGAGTGGCGCGCCAAACTGGGTAGCGATGATGCGGTACTACGTGCCGCACTTAATTATTTTACTCGCGAAAATTTTCAGTACACGCTGGAACCCCCGCCCTTGGGGGTGCATACGGTAGATGATTTTCTATTTGAAACACGCCAGGGATTTTGCGAACACTACGCTTCCAGTTTTGTTTTTCTGATGCGCGCAGCGGGCATACCAGCGCGCGTGGTCACCGGCTATCAAGGTGCGGAATATAATGACCTGGGTAATTATTACATCGTGCGCCAATCAGATGCGCATGCCTGGGCTGAAATCTGGTTAACGGAACGCGGCTGGATACGTATAGACCCCACAGCGGCCATCTCTCCAGCACGGGTGCAAAGCGGCCTGGCTGCTGCCCTGCCGGATAGTCTGGCCTTGCCTTTTTTAGCGCGCACACAATCACCCTGGCTGCTCAAACTGCGCTTTAATCTGGATGCACTGACCAACCAATGGAACCAGTGGGTATTGGGCTACAACCCGGAACGGCAGTTTGCCTTCCTGACCCGGCTCGGTATGGAAGCAATTACCTGGCAAAAAATGGCGCTCAGCATGACAGCAATCAGCGCATCGCTGATCGGCTTGTTGGCGCTGCTGTTAATCCGCCGGGCAAGTAGCCGCCCCACAGATGCGGCCCAGCGCCTGTACCATAAATTTTGCCGCCAACTGGAAAAACAGGGCATCGTGCGTAATCCTCATGAAGGCCCGCAGGACTTTGCCGCGCGGGTCGTACAAATCCTGCCCCATCTGGCGGCCACCATCATGGACATTACCGCAGATTACGTGGCACTACGTTATGAACTCTCAGCGCAGGCAAACACACTGCAAGGGTTGCGGCGCAAGGTTAACGCATTCCGGATATAATCCACTGTTCCAGGAAAAATCTCATCATGTTAATTACCCGCAGACTTGAATTTGATGCTGGCCATCGCATTCCCAGCCACGCCAGCCAATGCAGGCATCTGCATGGCCATCGCTATGCAATTGAAATTACCTTATCGGGTGAGATCATCACCGATGAAGACGCATCTGCCCAAGGCATGGTTATGGACTATTCAGAAGTAAAGCGCATTGCCAAGGAGAAACTAGTGGATGCATGGGACCATGCTTTTCTGGTCTATCGCAAGGACAAAGTGGTGCTGGATTTCCTGCACACGCTGCCCGAACACAAAACCGTGGTGCTGGATGCACCGCCTACAGCAGAAAATCTCGCCCAGTTTGCGTTCAAGTTACTGGATAGTGCTTATCGCCATAATTATGGCAATCATCTGCAACTTGAACGCATACGCATTTATGAAACGCCTAACAACTGGGCGGATTGTTCACGCTAAATTAAAACTTCATACCTGCACCAATAGACCACACATTCAGACGCCCGAATTGTGTGCCTGATTTGTAATTGTCCAAGCCTGCTTCCATAAATACTGCATTGCTAAAGTCATACTTCACACCCAGACCATAGGTCAAATCTTTCTTCGAATCGTCTCTTGAGAAAGAATAAACTCCTCCCCAATTTGAAGAACCACTGGCCGAGCTACGCACATAGGCCAGCCCTAGTTTTCCCAGCACACTCCATGAATTTTGCAGCGGCAAAATGCCCACTGCGCTAAGATTCCAGGCATTCAGCGTATGGGTTGCGTCACCCGTGCCGGAGGCGCTAGTCGAATGATAGGCCACCTTACCAAAACGGATATATCCGCCCTCAAGTGCAAAGTTGGGGTTGAATTGATACCCTAGCTGCAATTTATAGGCAGTGGGGTTATTGGTTTTATTCGAGGTCAGGCCCACCACACCGGCGGTATTTTGATAATCGGAATTAGCCGCATCTCTGGGCACACTCACCTTGGTTTTCCCAACTGCACCCAGAACATACATACCCTCATGCTCCTCTGAAAAAGCTGTTCCAGACATGCTGACTAGTACTGCTGCTATTAATCCTGTTTTCATTTTGCTCATCGTAATCACCTTTTAGTAGACTGAATCGTTCACAAAAATATGCTCATAAGCGCATCAGTTTGTAAATTTAGGAATAGACAATCAAAATTAATTTTCAATCATCAGAGGTGATGCTAGGGGGTCAGCTCGGGATTATCTGTGCGATACCAAACATAAGTGGGGAAGGAGTTGCTGGCGGAAGCTGTGAGATTCGAACTCACGGAACATTTCTGTTCGGCAGTTTTCAAGACTGCTGGTTTAAACCACTCACCCAAGCTTCCAGACTTTCAATGTTACATAGAACGCGGCAGTTTTGGCTACGACATAACCTGAAGGTTAGTCTACGCCGCAACCCCCGCAGCAGTTGTGGCTACGACATAACCTGAAGGTTAGTCTACGCCGCAACAAGCCACTGCGTGGCGTGTTGTCAAGACTGCTGGTTTAAACCACTCACCCAAGCTTCCAACTGAACTGGAGGGCCGCATGATACCTGAAAACCCCCTCCTCCTTAAAGAGGCTTGCTAGATTTAGCCGGTATTTAAAGTATTTTCCAATCCAGACATGAGCCTGAACGAAAGTGTTTGTGAGATATAGCTCAGGCAGCGCGCTGTTGGGATTTATTGATTGATTGAAAGAGTTTTACCCTGGCCTCATTGAGGCATCGAGCGGCCTCATTATCGCTG
>JAUSKS010000213.1 GCA_030646595.1 Gallionellaceae bacterium
AAACCATCTTGCAGATTGAAGCGCATCTGGTAGCCAAACACACTGAGTGTGCCTGTGCCAGTGCGGTCATTTTTCTGTGTGCCGTGGGTGAGCACATGTTGCATTAAAGTTAGATAGGGGCGCATGGGTATTTCAGGTGTATGCGGACAGTTATATTTGCAGAGTTGCATGGCATTCGTGAGAATGCCATTGATACGTTGCTACAAGAGCCATAGGCTGGGCTCAGGCACGAAGCTGAGCAAGCGTTACGCCAAACCTTTTGCCATTGACAGTGGTATGTTTGGGCTTAATGGATTTACGCTCACGCGCAGCTTGGCTGGTTCAATAATCAGATCCATATCTTCCATCGGAATGGCACCAAGCAACACCTGGTTGCCCAACACCAGCGCACCAGTCACGCATTCACGGTTAAGCATTGAAATACGTACCGGCGAAACGTAATCTACGATATGTGACTTTCCATCCGCTGTTTGCACTTCGCGTTTTGCGCGTATTTTCAGTTGTAGTTGCATGGCTATATGTTCTGGAATACACAAATTCATTGCACCAGTATCGACCACAGCGCAAGCGTTAATTTCCTCCAGATCGTCGCGCGCATCATTGGCCAATCTTAAGTCTGCATAGGTAATGCCCATGTCTGTATCCTCCAAAGTGAGAGGCGAAGACTAAATGATTCTGAGGGTATTAGCAATTCATGGATTTTTAAGCCTGAAGAAGATGTATAGTCCACAGCAGCTCATGGATGATGGATTTAAGGTGGCATTTTTTGGTGGTGACCAAGGGGAAACCATCTTGCAGATTGAAGCGCATCTGGTAACCAAACACGCTGAGTGTGCCGGTGCCAGTACGGTCATTTTTCTGTGTGCCGTGGGTGAGCACATATTGCATTAAAGCGAGATAGGGGCGCATGAGTGTTGCAGGCGAACAGGCCACCGTTATATATTTCCCTAAGAGATGAGTTTAGGATTTTAAATCAATTTACCACATTGATGGAAAGACTGCTCACATTGTTCTTTGGAGTTCTAACTGTTACCGTAAGGCTGCCATTTGGGGTTGTATCCTGGCATCCAGTGGTAGGATCAACGGTGCCATCCCCCTTTATGCCCACAGAGTAGTTATAGTCAGTCGCTAATGGATAGTTATTGGTGTCGTTAGGCACGGTAATACTTGAAGGTCCAACTATCGTTCCGTTATCAGCGGTAAAGGTGATGGTTGTCCCTACCGGCATGGAATTATTGTGCAAGTCTACTATTCGATAGTCGACTGTTTGGGTAGGTCCACAACCACCAACTGCCAAAGTGATGCTGGCAGGAGAAGCACTGATAGTGGCAAATGAGCCGGAAAGTATAATGACGTTGGAGGCGCGCACATGGATGGTTTTGGTCGAGCTACAGGTGCCGGCAGAACTGGTGCCCCCTGCGGCAGCTTCTCTGCACAGTACACCGTTGAAGCTACTGTCCGCAGCGTCATAAGCGCTATTGCTGTTGAAATCAATAAAGGTCTCGCTGGTTTGGCGAACACCATCTTCATTATCATCACGAAAAGCTTCTGGCATATCGGATGAAATGCTACCATTGCTGTCAACCAACTCAGTGGTACCGCTGAGGCTGTTAACCTTGCTGGCTAAACCGTCCCCATCGCGATCCAAAAAGCTTTCTTCGCCCACTGCATAAGCCAGCACGGTTACCCTGCCGTCCAAGGGTCTGGGTTGCTGGCTCGTGAAGGTAGAGCTGCATCCACCCGAACCGCCTGACGCGACGCAACTCGCGACCACATTGGCACCCTCGGTAGTAAAATTAATTGCCGTGCCATCCGGCACCGGGTTATTGAAATGGTCGGCCAAGCGCACAGTTAGCGTGGTAGTGGTTCCATCATAGCCCCATCCTTCAATATTGGTCTCAGTTGCGGATAGGGAAAAACTGTCCTGATCGGGGATACCGGTGGTGATGGTTAACACATTGGATTGCGTATTAAGCGTAGTGCCGGCAGTAGCTCCGGGGGTTGAAGCCGTGACGCGCACCGGGGTGCTGACTGTACCAGCATTGACATTGGTCACCACCAGCCCATCGGGGCCAGAAGTTGCGGTAGCAGGAGTTGGGGTTAAAGTAATACCCCCCGTGGATGTACTCAAGGTAAAGGTAACAACTTTGCCGCCGATTGGAGAGCCTCCTACATCCACGACTTTGAAAGTGACTTGAGAAACCTCAACCCCGCCCGTACCCTGAAGAGAAATAGTGGTCGGGCTGGCTGAGATAAATTGAATCGAGCCAGCACTGGATGCGGCTACGGTAATGGTAGCTGATGAACTGATAGTACCTGTTGATGCAGTAACTAGGTCAGTACCGGCACAGTTAATATCTCGATAAGAAACCGTTGCTACGCCAGCTATGGTAGAGGCAGATGGCGTTAATACGGCTTTGCCAGCGCTGGCGCAGGGAGAAGAAAAAGTAACCGTCTGCGGAGTAGTGACCAGTACGCCTGCACTAAATACGCTGACATCGACGCTGGTAGTGCCTAAAGCTGAGATGGATGCCGCGCCAAATGTGGGTGCTGACATGGTCAGACTGGGAACAGCGACAGCGCCTACAGTAAAACCAATCAAAGAAGAAACTGTTGTGCCAGCAACCTGAGCTGTGGCCGTAATATTAGTAGCCCCCCCCGCAGTGCCTACAGTAGCGGCCAGATTAATAGTGGCGACACCAGATGAATTAGTTAACGCCGTACCGGTTGAGGGGCTCATGGTAGCCAAAGTAGCATCCGTAGCGAAGGTTACCACGACTCCGGAAACCAGTGCGCCAGCAGCGTCTCTTACTGTTGCAGTGGCTTGCGTGGGGAGTGTGGTAGAGGCAAGGGCTATTGTTAAAGTTGGTAGGGCTGTCGTAGTAGTGGTGGTTGACCCCGTGGTACCCGTCTGCGGCCCGCTACCGCAGCCTGTGAGAACTACCAGCATTGTCGCCAGGAGTAAGGCTGAAAATTTTGAAATCTGTTGGCTGAAGAAGAAATTCTGCACACGAGCCTCCTTGTGTTTGCGCTATACGCGCAGTGATAAAGCAATTGTTTGTGACGATACAACAATTATTTTATAAACACAACAGCTTAACCAAGGTATTTAATGTTAAATATTTTTCGAACGAATAAATTCAAAATCCTGTTCTACTCGCAGTGTTAACGCATCCCCGGCAACATCCCCTTCATGCTGCGCATGGCTTTGGCCATGCCGCCCTTGCTGAACATTTTCATCATTTTTTGCATTTGTTCAAATTGGTTCAGCAATTGGTTGACGTGCATGACCTGCACCCCCGCACCCGTCGCAATGCGGCGTTTGCGCGAGGCTTTGATGAGTTCGGGGTGGGCGCGCTCTTTGGGAGTCATGGAATTGATGATGCCTTCGGTGCGGTTGATGATGCGATCGTCCATTTTGGCACCCGCCGCCGCTTGGCTGAGTTGTGCGGGCAGTTTGTCCATCATCGCGGACATGCCACCCATCTTGCGCATTTGGGCGATTTGAGTTTTGAAATCGTTGAGGTCAAATCCGGAGCCACTTTTGAATTTTTTTGCCAGTTTCTCTGCTTCAGCTTGGTCTACTTCACGATGTGCTTCTTCGATTAGCGACAGCACATCACCCATGCCCAAGATGCGCGAGGCCATGCGTTCGGGGTGGAAGGATTCGAGGCCGTTAAGTTTTTCGCTCACGCCGACAAATTTGATCGGCTTGCCGGTGATGTGGTGTACCGACAGTGCCGCACCGCCGCGCGCATCACCATCCAACTTGGTCAGGATGATGCCGGTGAGCGGTAGCGCCTCACCGAAGGCTTTAGCCGTATTGACCGCATCCTGGCCGCTCATGGCATCCACTACAAATAAAGTTTCGATTGGTTTGAGCGCGGCATGCAGTTGCTGAATTTCTTCCATCATCGCAGTGTCAATTGCCAGGCGTCCGGCGGTGTCGACAATCAGCACATCGTGATGATGCTTGCGCGCAAAGTCCAGCGCCGCCAGCGCAATGTCGCGCGGTTTCTGGCTGAGGTCAGAAGCAAAAAAATCAATTTCCAGTTGCTGCGCCAGGGTGCGCAGTTGTTCGATGGCGGCAGGGCGATAGATGTCGCAACTGACCAGCAGCACTTTCTTCTTCATCTGCTCGCGCAGCAGTTTAGCCAGCTTGCCGCTGGTGGTGGTTTTGCCCGTGCCCTGCAAGCCCGCCATCAACACCACAGCGGGCGGCACGGTGGTGAGGTTAAGCGCATCGTTGTGCGCACCCATGAGCCGGGTCAGCTCGCGATGCACAACGCCGATCAGCGCCTGGCCCGGTGTCAGGCTGCCGATTACTTCCTGGCCGAGCGCAGCCTGTTTCACCTGGGTGGTAAATTCCTTGACTACCGGCAAGGCAACGTCTGCTTCCAGCAAAGCCAGGCGCACTTCGCGCAAGGCGTCTTGAATATTGCTTTCGGATAGGCGCGCTTGTCCACGCAGGTTTTTTATGACGCCGGACAGGCGGTTGGTAAGATTGTCTAGCATGTTTTCCTGATGGCTATGGTGTAGAATCTGCGAAGTCTAAAACATTCCGACCAAACATGCCTAGCCTTCTCCTCTATTGGGTCACTTTTTTTGCATACAGCGCGCTGGCGATTTATTTCTGGCGGGCGCAGGTGGCCGGGAGCGGGGAAGAGGTAAACCGCAGCATGGTGGGGCATCTTGCCTTGTTGCCGCTGGTATTGCACGCTTATTTGCTTTATGGAAATTTGTTCGGCGGCGGGGGGTTGAGTTTGGGGCTGGTGTCTGCGCTTTCCCTGATTCTGTGGCTGACCATGCTGGTGTATTGGGTAGCACGTTTCTTTTATCCTATCGGCAGTTTGCAAGCACTGGTGTTGCCACTCGCGGCAGTGGGGGCCTTGCTGCCTGCGCTGTTTCCTGCGGCTCATCCGCTATCGGGCAATACCTCCTTCGCGCTGGATGCGCACATCATGGCATCCATGCTGGCCTACAGCCTGTTTACCATCGCGGTGCTGCATGCGGGGTTGATGTCATTTGTGGAAAAGCGTTTGCATCACGCTTCGCTGCCTGCCGTGCTGCAAGGCTTGCCGCCGCTGTTGACCATGGAGATTTTATTGTTTCGTATCATCGGCGTGGGGTTTGTATTGCTTACTTTGACGCTAGCTTCCGGCATGGTATTCGCCGAGCAGATATTCGGACGTCCTTTGCAGTTCAACCATAAAATACTGTTCGGCTTTATTTCCTGGGGTGTGTTTGGCGGCTTGCTGCTGGGCCATTACTATAAAGGCTGGCGCGGGCGCACCGCAGTGCGCTGGACCATGAGTGGCTTTGCCTTTTTGCTGCTGGCTTACCTAGGCAGCAAATTTGTATTGGAAGTTTTGCTGCATCGCTAGTTTATTCCTGCCTGCCCACAGAATATTTTTCTGTATGAATCTGCTGTAAGTCTACCAAACAGGTTTCTCTTCCTCCCTCTTGCGCTGTTGCTGGTGTTGCGTTAGCCTGAGTGCAAATATTTAGGGGAGATGCTGCATGAAAAAAAACAAAGTGCAATTTAATGCCATCATTTTTGGAGTCGGCTTGGTGGGCCTTTCTTGCGCCTATGCTGCCTTGGCTAAGGCGCAGATGGATGAAACGACGCAGGCGCAAGTGTATGCGGCCTACGGTAATCTTCCGCTGGTGTTCATGGAAAATCAGGGTCAAGTAGATCCAGACGTGGCTTTTTACGAACAAACGATAGCGCATACTGCTTATTTTTATCGATCAGGTATTACCTTAAATCTGCATGGCAGCAACAGCGTACAGCTGATTCCACTGGGGGCGAATAAAAATCCGGAAGTGGTCGGAGAACAAAAACTAACAGGGCAGGTTAATTATCTGGTGGGAAGTAACGCCCACAACTGGAAGACTCATTTGCCCAGCTATGGAGCGGTGAGGTACAAAGATATTTACCCCGGCGTTGACTTGAAGTTGTATGGTAATAACCGCCAACTGGAATACGATTTTATACTTCAGCCGGGAGCAGACCCAGCTGTTCTGCAACTGGCGCTGGAAGGCATACAAGGCGCGAATATTCTGGCTAACGGGGACCTCGAACTGGACCTGGGTGAACAAAAAATTATCAGCCAGCGACCCGTCATTTATCAAAACATCAATGGTCAGCGCGTTAAAATTTCCGGCCAATATAAATTATTGGCACAGAGCCATGTTAATCATCCTGTTTATGGTTTTGATATAGGCGCATATGATAAAAGCCAGCCCCTGGTCATAGACCCTGTTTTGTCCTATAGCACGTTTCTGGGCGGTAAACGCCTGGAAATTGGCTATGCGATTGCGGTAGATGAGCTGGGCTATGCGTATGTGGCAGGGCGCACTCAATCGGAAAGCACTCTGGATGTCAAAGCGCCGGACAAGCTTCCCGATTTTCCGGTGACATCGGGTGTGGTGCAAACACATCATAGCGATATAGGCGTACCTGTGCCTGATGGCATCATAAGCAAATTTAATCTGGATGGCTCCGGGCTGATTTTTTCCACTTACCTGGGTGGAAGTAGTGATGCCAAATATAATCCAGTCACTAAGCCGGGTACGGTGAGTTATAACCAAAGCGGCACAGATTCGATCACTGGCATTGCGCTGGATCGTGCTGGTAATGTGTATGTGGCTGGTTATACTTCATCCACCCGTTTTCCTGTGACTGCGGGTGCTTATCAAACAGTTTTGAATAATGCCGGGGGATGCAGTGGCCCGCCCTTTTATGTATGCGCCGATGCTTTTGTCGCCAAACTGAATCGCGATGGTTCGGCGCTGCTGTATGCCACGTATCTGGGTGGCTCAGGTTCCGAGCGTACCAATGGCATAGCCGTGGATAGTGCGGGCAATGCCTATATCACTGGCCATACATCATCCAATAATTTCCCTACCACCCCAGGCGTTTTTCAGCAGGTGTCGAGCACAAAATGTTTGCCTGCATCGGGTGAGGATAATGCGTGTAAAGATGCGTTTGTAGCCAAATTAAATAGCTCAGGTTCGGCTTTGCTCTACTCCACTTTAATCGGTGGCAGTGATTTTGACCAAGCCAGGGGAATTGCGCTGGATTCCCGTAACAATGCACATATTGCAGGCACCACGCGCTCCACTGATTTTCCTGTCAGCGAGCATGCCTATAAACGTGTGTATGGTAAGGGAGCCAATACTGCCTTTGTCAGCAAGTTCAATGAAAAAGGCAAGCTGGTCTATTCCACTTATCTGGGCGGCAACGAGGGGAGTGATGATGGCAATGGCATTGCTGTTGACCAAGCGGGTTATGCCTATGTAGTGGGCACAACGAATGCTGGCGATTTTCCGCGCACAGCCGGGGTGTTTGAATCGAGACAACACAATGGAGTAGCAGACGCCTTTATAAGCAAGCTGAATATGGATGGTTCGGCCCTCGTGTATTCGGCTCTGTTGGGAGGCTCTGAAGCGGGTTCTGGTCAGCCCTATACTTATGGTCATGGCATTGTGCTGGATGCTGCCAACAATGCTTATATTGTAGGTATAAGCAATGCCGCAGATTTTCCTTTGGTAAATGCAATCCAGCCTATCGTGATTGCCCCCGGTTCTTTTATTGCCAAAATTAATCCGACTGCGACCCAATTGTTATTTTCTACCCGTCATGCAGGCAGTAGTGGCCTGGCTATCGCAATTGATACCATGGGCAGTGTTTATTTCACCGGCAATACAGTCGCTGAAGCTATGCCCCTGGCTCATCATCTGCAAAATATAAATAGCGGAGGGGGAGATGCTTTTGTTGCCAAAATCAATCTCGAAGGGCCTGCTATCAAGCGCGTGAGCTTGAGCAATAGTGGCGCACAGCCGAATAAATACAGTAATTCAGCCAGTATCAGCGCCAATGGCCGTTATATCGCTTTTGCTTCCATCGCTACCAACCTGGTGAGTCACGACAGCAATGGCAAGCCGGATGTATTTGTACGCGACAGGTTGAGCAACAAGACGGTACGCGTCAGCGTTGGCAAAGGGGGCATACAAGGTAACGGGCCTTCCTATCATCCCAGTATCAGTGCCGATGGCCGCTATATTGCTTTTATTTCTGAGGCCAGCAATCTGGCATCCAATAGTATCCGTGGAGCTTGGGGTATTTTTGTCCGCGACCGTGATCCGGACAATAATGGAATTTTCGATGAAGTCAGTGCCATCACCTATCGCATCGGTGTTGGCATCGCTGATCGCAATATTACCGGGCATGATTATCTACCCAATGTCAGTGGCGATGGCCATTATGTAGCCTTCATTTCCCCTGCCAGCAAGCTGGTGCCTGGTGATACCAATGGCGTAGCAGATATTTTTATATATGACTTGCAACGCGGCAAGTTAACGCGATTAGATGTGGTGCCTAAAGGTAGCCAGGCGAATGGCAATGTGTGGGAAGTCACGCTTAATTTGGATGGGCGTTATGTTGCTTTTGCCTCTGCTGCAAGCAACCTGGTTGCTAATGATGACAATGACACAGCTGATATTTTTGTCCATGACCGTGATCCCGATGGCAATGGCATTTATGATGAGGGTAATGGTGTTACCACGCTTGTCAGTGCTACTGCTGGTGACGCTACGGCAAATTATATGAGCTATTCGCCCAGCATCAGTGGCAATGGCCAGGTTATAGCATTTACTTCATATGCCAATAATCTGGTGGTCGGGGATACCAATGGAGTGGCTGATATATTTATCTATACCCGTCCGACTGCTGCTCAGGCAGGCATGTTAAAGCGCATCACTGTCAAAGATGTGCAAGGCAATGCACCGAGCTTTCCCGCATCAGTGAATGAGGATGGTCATTTTATAACCTTTACCTCGGCGGCCAGCAATCTGGTGCCGGGTGATTCCAATGGGGTTGCCGATATTTTTCTGTACTCTGTATCCGATGATGCCATCGAGCGCATCAGTGTAAATATGGATGGCGTACAAGCAAATAATGAGAGTGCCGGCAGCGTTATCAGTCTGGACGGGCATTCCATCGCCTTTAGCTCGATCGCCACCAATTTGGTGGCTAAAGATACGAATGCGATGGCTGATGTGTTCATCAGGGTAAGATAAGTCGCATGCGTCATTCTTACGCTAGGAAGGTAAGCTAAGCATACTGAGTTACATAAGTATGACGTCATACTGTTCCTGGTTATACAAGGTTTCGACCTGCAAGGAGATGGGTTTGCTGATGAAGTCGGAAAGTTGCGCCAGACTTTGCGATTCTTCGTCCAGGAACAGGTCTATGACTTGTTGTGAAGCCAGGATGCGAAATTCACGCGCATTGAACTGGCGTGCCTCGCGCACAATTTCACGCAGGATTTCGTAGCACACGGTCTGCGCTGTTTTGACTTCGCCCCGCCCCTGGCATGTGGGGCAAGCTTCACACAATACATGCGCCAAACTTTCGCGCGTCCGTTTGCGTGTCATTTCCACCAGCCCCAGTGCGGAGAAACCATTTATGGTGGTGCGGGTATGATCGCGTGCCAAAGCTTTCATGAATTCTTCCAGCACTGCATCGCGATGTTCCTGTGACTCCATATCAATAAAATCGCAGATGATAATGCCGCCCAGATTGCGCAGCCGCAGCTGACGTGCCGCGACATGAGCAGCTTCCAGGTTGGTCTTGAAAATAGTGTCATCAAAATTTCTTCCACCGACAAAGCCGCCGGTATTTACATCCACCGTAGTCAATGCTTCGGTCTGGTCTATGATGAGATAGCCGCCGGACTTGAGATCCACCCGGCGCGACAGCGCGCGTTCAATTTCTTCTTCCACGGCATACAGATCGAACAGCGGTCGTTCGCCGGCATAATGTCCCAATAAGGAGGTGGCGCTGGAGATATAGTCTTGTGCGAAGGAAACCATGCGCTGATAAGTTTCGCGTGAATCCACCAGGATGCGTGTGGTGTCTTCATTTACAAAATCGCGTAACACGCGCAGGCTGATATTGAGCTCCTGGTATAACAAGGCGGGAGTAGGGGAGGCAGTTACCTGTTGCTGCAACTTGCTCCATAGCTTGTCCAGGTATTCGATATCGGCCAATAAATCCTTGTCCGATGCGGTTTCGGCCACGGTACGGATGATGTAGCCACCACTGTGATCGGGGGGTAGCAATTGTTGCAGCTTGGCACGCAACAGTTCGCGTTCCGCTTCATCTTCTATGCGCTGCGATACGCCTATATGAGATTCCTGCGGCAGATAAACCAGCAAGCGTCCGGCGATACTGATTTGAGTGGAAAGCCGCGCCCCTTTGCTGCCCAGTGGGTCTTTAATGACTTGCACCAGCAGGCTTTGCCATTCATGCAATACTTTTTCGATGGGTTTGGCGGTATCGCCATTGTTGTGGTTTTCCCAAATATCGGCCACATGCAGAAAGGCAGCGCGTTCTAGTCCGATATTAATGAAGGCCGATTGCATCCCCGGCAACACCCGCATCACGCGCCCCAGGTAAATATTGCCTACAATACCGAGATGGCTGCTACGCTCGATATACAGCTCCTGCACCGCCCCTTGCTGCATTACCGCCACGCGTGTTTCCTGTGGCGTGACATTAATCAGAATTTCGTCACTCATTGGGGAGATTGCCTTACATTATTGAGATTATGTAAATGACGACATTCTTCCCTCACCCCAACGCCTCTCCCAGGGGGAGAGGGGCTTATCTTCCCCCTCCCTCTGGGAGGGGGATCGAGGGTGAGGGAACCAGCGATAGATATTTGATCGTTACCTACCAGGCAAGTATCACTCATAGCACCGGATATCCAAACACCTGTAACAGCTCTACTGTCTCAAATAAGGGTAAACCCATCACGCCGGAGTAGCTTCCTTCTATATGTTGTATGAAGGCTGCGGCGTAGCCTTGAATGGCATAGGAGCCCGCTTTATCCAAAGGTTCGTTGGTCAATATATAGCGCCGGATGCGTTCTTCACTCAGCGCAGCGAAAGTTATTTTGCTGGTGGATAAGCGCATTTCTATACGCTTTTCAAATACCATGGCCACTGCGCTGAGTACTTGATGTTGACGACCAGACAATGCGCGCAAGGTATCCGTTGCCTGCTCGCGGTTATGCGGCTTGCCGATTATTTTGCCATCGAGAATAACGCTGGTGTCCGCAGCCAGCACGGGGAAGGAAGGCAGATTGCGCAATTTCAGCGCTTTCCAGCCAGCATTCGCCTTGGCCTGGCAAATGCGCTGCACGTAATGGTCGGGTAATTCATTGGTCAGCGGCGTTTCGTCCGTATCCACATCGCGGCGTGTGTCAAAGCGCGGCAGCAACATCTCAAAATTAACCCCGATTTGCTTGAGCAATTCGCGGCGGCGCGGGCTTTGCGAAGCAAGATAGATGCGCGGCTGGATTATCATGGTGTTGAATGATCCTGTAAAAAACAATTAGCCACATAACCAGCGACTTGGCTGGCGTTTTTTGCCAGCTTAGTCGAATGGCTAGTAGTTACATCAGAGAACACAGAGATCACAGAGCAAAGCAATACGTTGCCCTTAATGGCATCTGTGTCCTTGTGAGATATGTGCTTTGAATTGCGGTTTTTAGGGCTAACTTGGAGCAAGGGGTTACGCGCTTTTGCGCAGTCCCCCTTAAGTATTAGGCATCTGACCTTCATTGCATTTTCATCCCGAAAGCAAGCGCACCTAGAGCAAGCAAAGCGAGAAGGCTTTGACATGCAACCAGCAGAGCTTGAACTTGCGAGAGCTTGGCGATCATGCGGGCACTAGCAACCACGTCACCTTTCATTGCCTTCTGCATTGATGATCGAGCCATCCAGCGTATCGGTGGGAAAAGGCCTCGCTCGTATTCGGTCATGTACAGGAGCAGGTCAAACTGCTGTGTTGTGCTGCTGATTTTCTTGCCAAGCACCTCACCATCTTCTTGCGCACCAAGCGCCGCCTTAACGATAGTGGAAATGTACGTTGCTATGACAGCCACTGCGAGACTGAGAAGAAATACGATGAGGCCAAATCGAATATGTGTGATTTCAATAAACTTGGATACTGTCTCGATGTTAGCAACAACGAGGGCCAAAGCTGCGCCTGAGCCGCCCATAAGCCAGGTGCTGAATGGCGGCAACGCATCGCCGACGCGGCGTGTAGCCGCAATCAGCATTTTCTGCGCGGCAGTGCGTTCGTTAATTAGCGGCTCGTTGGTATCCATATTTGTTGGTTACTCGATGAAGAGGTCTAACCCAGATTATCCATTAAAACCGAACCCATGCCTTCCCCCTTGCAGGGGGAAGGTTAGGATGGGGGTAGAGCAGTGGATAAAGTAGCGTTTCTACCCCCTCCCTAGCCCTCCCCCTGCAAGGGGGAGGGGATATTGCGGCTAATAGGTTATGCGGTTTAATGCCCCTATTCCCGATGATAAGGATGATTGTGCAACAGACTATGGGCCCGATACAACTGTTCTGTTAACAATACTCGCGCCATGCCATGCGGCAAGGTCATGGCCGACAGCGCCAGCAACTGCTGCGCGCTCTTTTTGACCGACTCATGCAAGCCATCCGCACCGCCAATAATAAATGCCACATCCTGTCCACTGGATAGCCATTGCTGCATGTGCTGCGCCAGTTGTTTGGTGGTGCAATGAACGCCATGCTCATCCAGCGCAATACGCAACACCCCTGTCGGCAGGGCCGCCAGAATACGCTGCGCTTCTGCTTCCATCATCTGCGCCACCGTTTTGCCGGTGGTGCGCGGTTCGGGTTTGATCTCCAGTAATTCGATTGTTGCCTCACGCGGCATGCGCTTGGCATATTCCTTGAAACCTGTGGTGATCCAGTCTGGCATTTTGTGGCCGACCGCCACCACGATCAGTTTCATGTTCCGCTATGAGGAACCGGTATGGCCGGTTTAAAATTTTTGTCCCACAATTCTTCCAGCCGGTAATAGGCGCGCACTGCAGGCTGCATAATATGCACCACCACTTCGCCCAAATCCACCAGCACCCATTCCCCACTGTCTTCCCCTTCAGTGCCCAGCACTGGTGCGCCGCGCAGTTTGATCTGTTGCACCAGATGGCTGGCCAGTGCCCGTGTTTGACGTGGAGAATTGGCGCTGGCCACGATCATGCACTCAAACATCGAGCTGAGCTTGCTCGTGTCAATCACCGTAATATTGCTGGCCTTGATATCTTCCAGTGCAGTGACGACAGCAGCGATTTTTTCTTTCGTAGTTAACATGTATAAAGACCGTGTGATTGTATGTATTCCCCCACCGCTTGTGGCAGCAGGTAATGAATGTTTTTTCCTTCTGCGCAACGTGTGCGTATATCGGTAGCAGAAATTTCCAGCGCTGACATATGCGCCACCATAATCGCCCCGGCAGGCCGCTCCTGTAATACCTGTGCAGAAGGCGCAAGACGAGCGCGATAGGCATCACGCAAAGCAGTATCGCCATCATTGATGGCATTACCCAGGGGACGGCCATCTCCGGTAGAGCCTGCTCCGCGCTGCATCACCACGATATGCGCCAGATCGAACAAGCGCTGCCATTCATGCCAGGTGTGCAGCAGCAAAAAGGCATCACTACCCAGCAGCAAACATAGTGGCTGTTGCGCGCCCAATTCATCGCGCAGCGCACTCAGTGTATCAACCGTATAACAAGCATCTGTACGATATATCTCATGCTCATCCACCGTGAATTGCGGATTTTCCTGCACCGCCAAACGCACCATCTCCAGCCGCTGCCGGGCGCTGGCATGCGGCGGCGTGCGATGCGGCGGTGTGCCGCTGGGAACAAAGCGCACCGCAGCCAGATGACATTGCTCCAATGCTTCCTGCGCCAGACGCAAATGACCATGATGGATAGGATCGAAAGTGCCGCCGAGTATGCCTATAGGGGGGGTCATAGTGCCAAACGGCGTACATCCGATAGCACCTGTGCCAGGTAAGTGGTAAAGCGCGCGGCGGCAGCACCGTCAATGACACGATGGTCATAGGACAAAGACAAGGGCAACATCAGGCGCGGCACAAATGCGCCGTCCTTGTAGACTGGCTTCATGCTCGCCCTGGAGACACCGAGTATGGCTACTTCCGGCGCGTTGATGATGGGCGTGAAAGCCGTGCCGCCTATACCGCCCAGACTGGAAATGGTGAAACATCCGCCCTGCATATCTGTTGCGGGGAGTTTCTTGTCGCGCGCTTTGGCGCTGACTTCAGCCAGCTCCTGCGCCAGTTGTACCAAGCCTTTCTGGTTCACATCCCGCAACACCGGCACCATCAATCCATCCGGCGTATCGACCGCCACACCGATATGAAAATATTTTTTCAGCACCAGGTTTTCACCGCTGGCATCGAGCGAGGCATTGAAGTTTTGAAATTGTTGTAAGGCTTCCACCACCGCCTTCAGCATAAAAGCCAGCGGGGTAATCTTGATTCCCTGCGCTGCGTACTCCTGCCCCAATTGTTTGCGGAACACTTCCATGTCGGTAATGTCGGCCTCATCATGCTGGGTGATATGCGGAATGGTGACCCAGTTGCGATGCAGATTGGCCCCGGATATTTTCTGGATGCGCGATAGCGGTTTGGTTTCAATCGCGCCGAATTTGGCGAAGTTCACCACCGGCATGGCCAACACTTGCAATCCGCCGCCACCCTGCGGTTGCGCAAGCGCAGCTTTGACGAACAACTGCACGTCGGTTTTGGTCACGCGATTTTTTTCGCCGCTGCCTTTGACACGCGTGAGGTCTACCCCCAGTTCCCGCGCAAAGCGGCGTATGGCGGGGCTGGCGTGGGATTTACCGGTAGCCACAACTGCGGGTCGTGGCGGCGCTGGCTCGTTGCGCATGGGATAAGCCGCAGTCTCGCTGCCATCCTGCGCTGGTCTGCTGGAATAGCCAGCCACACCAGCCGCCTGCGGGGCGGGAGCAGCTTGCGCTTTTGCACTTTTGTTCTCAGCGGGTGTGGCAGATGCTGGCGCGGCATTACTGGTCTCAATCAGCGCAATCAAACTGCCTTGCGATATTTTATCGCCGGTTTTGATTTTGACTTCCTTGACCACACCATCGAAAGGCGCGGGCACATCCATAGTCGCCTTGTCGGTTTCCAGGGTCAGCAGCGATTGTTCCGCCTTGACCTGATCACCCACTTTAATCATCACTTCTATCACCGGCACATCTTGATAATCACCGATGTCCGGCACTGTTACTGGTTTGATTTCTGCCACGCCTGTGTCTCCGTTCAGACGGTAACCGGATTCGGTTTTTCCGGATTGATTTGGTAAAGTTTGATTGCC
Organism: Gallionellaceae bacterium; assembly: GCA_030646595.1. Classification (GTDB taxonomy): domain Bacteria; phylum Pseudomonadota; class Gammaproteobacteria; order Burkholderiales; family Gallionellaceae; genus Nitrotoga. The sequence goes on from JAUSKS010000213.1 coordinate 15,260, forward strand.
TTGCTGACCACGCTGGCATTGATTGCACCTTCGTCAGCCAGTGCCTTGAGCGCAGCAATGGCCACATAATAACGATTCACCTCAAAGAAATGACGCAGCTTTTTACGCGTGTCCGAGCGCCCGAAACCATCGGTACCCAAAACCTTGTAACGCCCGGCAATGTAAGGGCGAATCTGATCGGCATAACTCTTGATGTAATCTGTTGCGGCAATCGCCGGGCCACTGCGTTGGGCTAGGCATTGCTCAACATAGCTGACCCGGCGCGGCGCTTCCGGATGCAGCATATTCCAGCGCTCGCAATCCAGTCCATCGCGACGCAACTCGTTAAAGCTGGTCACGCTCCAGATATCGGACGCAACACCAAAATCCTTTTCCAGCAATTCCGCCGCCGCAATCACCTCGCGCAATATCGTGCCGCTACCCATCAGTTGCACGGTCGGTTTTTTCTGTCCTCTGTCCTCTGTCTTCTGTCCTCTGAACAAGTACATCCCCTTAATAATTCCTTGCTCCACCCCTTTGGGCATGGCTGGATGCGCGTAATTTTCATTCATTACGGTGAGGTAATAAAACACATCCTCTTGTTCCTGATGCATGCGGCGCATGCCATCCTGAATAATCACCGCGAGTTCGTAAGCAAAGGTCGGATCGTACGACACGCAATTCGGAATCATGGCCGCCATCAAGTGACTTTGCCCGTCTTCATGCTGCAAGCCTTCGCCATTCAAGGTGGTGCGGCCTGCGGTGCCGCCCAGCAGAAAGCCACGTGCGCGCATATCGCCTGCAGCCCAGATTAAATCGCCGACGCGCTGAAAGCCGAACATGGAGTAGTAAATATAAAACGGCAACATGGTCTTGCCATGATTTGCGTAGGAGGTCGCAGCAGCAATCCACGACGACATGGCACCGGCTTCGTTAATCCCTTCCTGCAAAATCTGCCCGGTCTTGTCTTCCTTGTAGAACATCAACTGATCGGCATCCTGCGGCGTATAAAGCTGTCCCACCTGGGAAAAAATACCAAGCTGGCGGAACATGCCTTCCATGCCGAAAGTGCGCGATTCATCCGGCACAATAGGCACGACTTGCTGACCGATATTTTTATCTTTTACCAAAATGCCGAGCATGCGCACGAAAGCCATGGTGGTCGAAATTTCACGGTCTTCCGTGCCTTTCAGCAACACCTCAAACGCTTCCAGGTCGGGCACTTGCAGCGGCTGGGCCGCTGGATTGCGTGCTGGAACCGTACCCATGATTTGCGCGCGCTCACGCAGATATTGCATTTCCAGGCTGTCTTCTGCCGGGCGGCAGAACGGCAATTTACTGAGCTGCTCATCAGTCACCGGAATATTGAAGCGGTCGCGGAATTTGCGCAGCGCTTCCTCGCCCACTTTCTTTTGCTGGTGAGTAATGTTCTGGCCTTCACCCGCTTCACCCATGCCATAGCCCTTAACCGTCTTGGCTAAAATAACCGTCGGTTGGCCCTGGTGTTTGACGGCTGCGGCGTAAGCGGCGAACACCTTGTGCGTATCATGTCCGCCGCGATTGAGATGCCAGATTTCGTCGTCCGACATATCCGCCACCAGCTCCAGCAGCTCAGGATATTTACCAAAGAAATGCTGGCGCACATAAGCACCATCCCTGGATTTATAAGTCTGGTATTCGCCATCCACCACTTCTTCCATGCGCTTGAGCAGCAGGCCAGTCTTGTCTTTGGCGAACAGGCGATCCCACTGTCCGCCCCATACCACCTTGATGACATTCCAGCCCGCGCCGCGGAACACACCTTCCAGTTCCTGAATAATTTTTCCATTGCCACGCACCGGGCCATCCAGACGCTGCAAGTTGCAATTGACCACGAAAATTAAATTATCCAGCTTCTCGCGCGCCGCCATGGAAATCGCGCCCAGCGATTCCGGCTCATCGGTTTCGCCATCGCCAAGAAAGGCCCACACTTTGCGGCCTGCGGTGCTGGCCAAGCCGCGATGTTGTAAATACTGCATGAAGCGCGCCTGATAAATCGCCATCAACGGCCCCAGCCCCATAGACACCGTCGGGAACTGCCAGAAATTCGGCATCAGCCACGGATGCGGATACGAGGGCAGGCCACTGCCATCCACTTCCTGGCGGAATTTATACATTTGCTCTTCGCTGATGCGGCCTTCGAGAAAAGCGCGCGCATAGATGCCGGGCGAGGAATGGCCCTGGAAATAAACCAGATCGCCGCCATGCGTTTCCGTTTTGCCGTGGAAAAAATGATTGAAGCCCACGTCATATAAAGTCGCCGCCGAGGCAAAGCTGGCGATATGCCCGCCCAGCTCGGACGTTTCCCGGTTGGCGTTCAGCACAATAGCCATGGCATTCCAGCGCATTAACGCGCGGATGCGATGCTCCAGTTCCAGATTGCCTGTGGAACGCTGTTCCCGGTCCAGCGGAATGGTATTCAGATAAGGCGTGGTGGCACTGAAAGGAATATCGGTGCCAGCCAGGCGCGCCTTGTCAATAAGCTGGCTGATCAGATAATGCGCGCGTTCCGGGCCTTCATGCTCCAGCACGGAATCAAGCGCATCCAGCCATTCTTGTGTTTCTTGTGGATCAGTTTCTGGGTGATCGTAATCAGGTAAATCGGTCATGCGTTAAACTTTCTCATGGGTTATTCGTTAAGTACTGCAATCTATCGTTTCCTTGTCCGTCACCAACCATTGCACACGGTGGTCGGTCGCTTCCTGCGGTATACCTTCAACAATCTGCATCTCATAAGCCGCGCCCACCAAGGCCGGATGGTGCGGCAAGCGCGCAATCAGCTTGTCATAAAATCCGCCACCATATCCCAACCGTGTGCCATCGCGTCCGAATGCTACACCAGGCAGCAGAATGAAATTAATGTTGGACCAAGCCTCAGCCTTGACACAACGCGCAGGCACCGGTTCG
>JAUSKS010000216.1 GCA_030646595.1 Gallionellaceae bacterium
TGCTGGAAGAATGGATGCGCAGCTATCAGCCACAAGAGCTGTTTGATAAATCCGGCGCGCTCAAAGCAGAGCTGGCCGCACTTGCTCCTGCGGGCAACCGGCGCATGGGGGCTAATCCGCATGCCAATGGCGGCACATTGCTCAAGGATTTGCGCCTGCCGGATTTTCGCGATTACGCAGTTGCCGTTGCCGCGCCCGGTGCGACCGAGGCGGAATCCATACGTGCAATGGGAAATTTTTTGCGCGACGTGATGCAGCTCAATCGCGAGACGCGCAATTTTCGCGTGGTTGGGCCGGATGAAACCGCATCCAATCGTCTCGGCGCCTTGTTTGAAGTGACGGATCGCGCTTGGCTCGCCGAACGCCTGGCAGGAGACGATCATCTGGCCGCAGATGGGCGCGTGATGGAAATTCTGTCCGAACACACTTGTCAGGGCTGGCTGGAAGGTTATCTGCTGACTGGCCGCCACGGCTTGTTCTCGTGTTACGAAGCCTTCATCCACATTATCAATTCGATGTTCAACCAGCATGCGAAATGGCTCAAGGTGAGCAAGGAAGTTGCGTGGCGGCGGCCGATCGCATCACTCAATTATCTGCTCACCTCGCACGTCTGGCGTCAGGACCATAATGGCTTTTCGCATCAGGACCCGGGCTTCATCGACCATGTGATCAACAAGAAGGCCGACATCATCCGCGTCTATCTGCCGCCCGATGCCAACACGCTGCTTTGTGTCACCGATCAGTGTTTGCGTTCACGCGATTTTGTTAACGTCATCGTTGCTGGCAAGCATAATGAACCGCAATGGCTGAGCATGGATGCGGCAATCAAACACTGCACTGTCGGCATCGGCATCTGGGAATGGGCCAGCAATGATCAGGGCGGCGAACCGGATGTGGTGATGGCCGCCGCCGGAGACGTGCCGACTCTGGAAATGCTGGCTGCAGTCGATTTGCTGCGCCAACATGCACCGCAACTCAAAGTGCGGGTGATTAATGTGGTTGATCTGATGACCTTGCAACCGCAGGAAGAGCATCCACACGGGCTGGCTGAGCGCGATTTCGATGCGCTGTTCACCACGGACAAGCCGATCATTTTTGCCTACCATGGTTATCCGTGGCTGATACATCGTCTCACCTATCGGCGCAACAACCACAAAAATTTGCACGTGCGCGGCTACAAGGAAGAAGGCACTACCACCACGCCATTCGACATGGCCGTGCTGAACGATCTTGACCGTTTTCACCTGGTCATGGATGTAGCCGACCGCGTGGCCAAGCTAGCCGATCAGGTCGCTTACCTGAAGCAACATATGCACAACAAGCTTATTGAACACCGTCATTACATCACGCAACACGGCCAGGATATGCCCGAAATACTGGAATGGAAATGGCCTAATACGTCGGAGAAATCATCATGAACCGGCTGCGCCAGCTGGAAGCATTGGGGCAGAGTCTGTGGCTGGATTACATCGAACGGACGCTGCTGACCGAGGGTGAATTGGAGCGCTTGATCCGCGATGATGGTATCAGCGGCGTGACTTCCAATCCGGCGATTTTTGAGAAGGCGATGACACAACATGCCGAATACGATGCGACCATTGGGCAGCTGGCGCGACGCGGCCTTAATGCACAGGCAATTTATGAAGCGCTGGCGATTGAAGACGTAAGCCGCGCAGCAAATCAATTACGCGGTGTGTACGAAGCCAGTGGCGGGGAAGATGGCTATGTGAGCCTGGAAGTCTCACCGAAGCTCACCAACGATACTGCGGCGACGGTCGCCGAGGCACAGCGACTGTGGCATCGGGTAGCGCGGCCTAACCTGATGATCAAAGTACCGGCAACGCAAGCGGGATTGCCCGCGATTCGCCAGCTGATTGCTGCGGGTATCAACGTCAACGTGACGCTGCTGTTCAGTGTGGCGCGTTACCGCGAAGTAGCTGAAAGTTATCTTGCCGGTCTGGAAGACCGGCTGGCAAATGGCAGTGCGATTAATCATATTGCCTCGGTGGCAAGCTTTTTTCTGAGCCGCATTGACACCCTGGTTGATGGTTACCTCGACCGCGATGGCCGGGCGCAAACGAAAACTTTGCGCGGACGGGCAGCGATCGCTTGCGCGTGTCTTGCTTATCAGGAATATCAGGTATTGGTGCGCAGCGCGCGTTGGCAAGCATTGGTAGCGCACGGTGCGCGGCCGCAACGCTTGCTGTGGGCATCCACGTCAACTAAAGACCCGGCCTACGATGATGTGAAATATGTCGAGGCGCTGATCGGACCCGGCACCATCAATACCTTGCCACCCGAGACTATTGCTGCCTATCGCGACCACGGCCAGCCGGAGCTGCGTCTGGAACAGGATATGGAAATGGCGCACGCCTTGCCCGGACAGCTTGCCGCGTTGGGGATAGAACTCGACGCAGTGGGCAAGGAGCTTGAACGTCAGGGCGCGCAAAAATTTATCGAGCCCTACGAGCGCTTGCTTGCGGTGCTGGCGCAGCGCGCCGACGAACTTGCTGCTCACGATAATAGCCACGCTTGACCAATTCATCCGGGAACTGCGCATCGAAATTTCTAGACGGAGATCGCCGTGCACAACGATTCCGGCCTGCTCCGGAGGACTGGGCGCTCGCGCTGCGCCTGTCCCGCGCCACCATGAAAAATATCCGCCAGAATTTATTCTTTGCCTTCATCTACAACGTGCTGGGTATTCCGATTGTAGCGGATGTGCTGTATCCGTTTTTCGGACTGTTGCTTTCATCCATCATTGCGGCGGCCGCAATGAGTTTCAGTTCGGTGTCAGTCATTACGAATGCGCTGAGATTGAGTCGGGTGAAAATCTAAAAATTGCTATACATGGCGACAGAAGTCGTAGCGAGCGAGCCGACATCGGGGAAGCCCGGAGCGCAGGCACCGGAGTGTACATAGAAGTACACGAGGATGCCGAGCACCGCGCGACCCCATTTGTATGAACAGCGTTGGAGACTTATGTCGCTATGTATAATCTCACCCTGGCAGTATCGCTGTACTCAAATTTGTGTTGAACACCACTACTGCTTGACCCGTGAGCTTGACACGCTCACCGAGCACTTCCACTTCCATGCCGCCACCGCGCGGCGAACATTGAAAAGCGCGCAGCGGATTTTTGTTGAGTCGTTCCTTCCAGAATGGCCCCAGCGCGCAATGTACTGAACCGGTCACCGGGTCTTCGTTGATTCCGGCAGCGGGGCCAAAACAGCGTGAGACAAAGTCTGCGCCTGGCCAGGCCTTGTCGTCCTTTCCCACCATGGCGGTCACGATAATGCCTCGTTTTGCGTAAGGGATCAGCGCTGCAAAATCCGGTGTGAGGCGGGTAATCTCCTGTGCGTCAATCAACAGCAGGCGATCCGGCCCCGCCATCGCTGAATATAGCGGTGTTGATTTGAGTCCCAATGCCTGCATCAGCCCTTCAGGACAAGGCGCGGGGGTAACAGCGATGGCAGGAAAATCCAGGGTGATGCCGGAATCAGAGAGCATTGCGCGTAGTTCGCCAGAGCGCGTCATAAAATGAACAGTATCACCGGTTTTCACCACACCTTCTTCGCGCAGTGCAAGCGTAGCGGCCAGGGTGGCATGACCGCACAAATCCACTTCCAGCTTGGGTGTGAACCAGCGCAAATTGTAGTGGCGCGCTGACGCCAGCGGATAACAAAATGCGGTTTCTGACAAATTCATCTCGGTTGCCAACGCTTGCATCCATGATTCTGGCGCAGGGCCATGCAACAAGCAGACAGCGGCGGGATTGCCGCTGAAGGCGCGGTCGGTGAAACTGTCTATATGGTAAAGTTTGGGCATATTATTTCCGGTTTGCGACACTAGTGCCGGATTTTTTGTTCAGTTCCGTGACCAAGAAGGCTTAACGTCCTAGCACCTTTACCTGTGGCGCAATACCGTTCTGTGCCGCCACTTTCCCCAATGCCTTGTCGAAGGTGGCAAAGGCATCATCTCCGGCACTCAGCGCGAGGTGTAGCGCATCGCCGAAATTCAAGCCTTCTTCATACCAGGTCACTGCGTAGCAAATTGCCTCGAACGCTTTGGGTTTGAAGTTGGGCAAGCCCAGCAACATGTGCAGGGCTTGCACGACTTCGGCGCGGGTAGCGAGGTCACGCGCCTTTAACGCCTTGCCAATGCGGGTGCGGGTTTTTTCTTCACTCACCCCTTTTTGTCCACGCTTGGCCAACAGTCCGGCGGTTCCGGCAACTGTAGTGCGCGGAAACATCGGCAAAGGGGTAAGATGAATTTCCTTGCCCACAAAGGAAACAACAAATTCAGTGCCCACTGCCAAATGATGTTCTTTGCGCATCTCTTTGGGAATGACGAGTTGTCCTTTGGTAGAAAGCTTTACGGTTTCCACGGCAATCTCCTTGTTTGGTAAGGTGAGCAATCTTACAAAATTATGTATGAAATGTCACATTATCGCCAAAAGGAAAAATGTACCCCCGAGCAAGGCAATAGCCACATCAAAGAGCATGGCAGTAGGCCCATGCAAACACGAAAACAATCCGAGGAGAGCACCATGTATGGATTTAATGTTGAAATTTCCGGCAGCTTCGAGCATGCAATCACGCGCACTATCGAAGCATTGAAAATAGAAGGATTCGGCGTATTGACGGACATAGACGTAAAGAAAACCATGCAGGAAAAACTGGGCGTGGTGGGACGGCCTTATCGTATCCTGGGTGCTTGCAACCCACCGCTGGCGCATCGCGCACTGACTGCCGACCCGGACATTGGTTTGTTACTACCCTGCAATGTGGTAGTGCGTGAAGAAACAGAGGGACGTATCACCGTCAGCTTTATGGATCCGGTGGTTGTGCTGCAATTGACGGATAACCCTACCATCAGCGAACTTGCCCATGAAGTGCGAGGCAGACTGGAGCGAGTACGTGACCAATTGAACGATCAAGGCTTAACGTGTTAGGATGCACTCATGAAAAAAGCACGCCCCAATGGCCCTGCAAATAGAGCGAATCCTGCTAAGGAACGCGCTCGCATTGCGAAAGTTGTAGCTGTGAAACCGTCATTCAAAAAATCGGCTCGCCGCGCTGCTTTCAGTAAGGCATCCGGCCACCTGTCGGTTGCAAATGCGATATCTCAAGCCAAGCTCATTGCTGAGGTTGATCCCGTCCAATTCCGCATCATTCACATGCCGGGATAACCGTGGCTGCCGGTTACGATTGGTTCCAGCCAAGCGACCTCCAAAAATTTTTCCACGCACTTCAGAAAGTATCTCAACCCGCCGTCCTGGTGGGGGGCAATCTCTAACCTTCTGGGTCGATTATTTTAAAATCCCGGTACCAAAAAGTGACACGCCGTATCTCACGCAGGATGCGGATGTGCTGGCCACAAAGCACGATGCCCGCATCTTCGCGACTGCATTGCGCGGAACACTCAATATCCCAAAACCAAACGACCACACTCCCAACACCGCCATTGTCACTTACAAAGCGCCGGATGGACGCACACTGTTTGTTGATTTCATGGGAACCCTGATCGGGTTGACGAACGAAGAAATCAGAAAAACCGCTGTCGAATTCGAGCATACTGCATATGGATTCATACGTATTCTTCATCCGACCCTGGTGCTCAAAAGCCGCATCGTCAACTTGCATCGCCTGCAATCCAAGCGCGACGCCAATGGCATAGAACAGGCGCGTTTAGCCATATCGGTGGCAAAAGCATTCTTCGAAAATTACGTTTCATTGGGATTGGCTGGTAAAAACCCTGACCGCTATCTGATTGATCGAGTCATGTGGCTGGGGAAATTGGCTCTCTCAGATGCCGGAATATATGTGTATACGCAATGGAGAATTGATGTCATGGCAGCCGCACCAAATAATCTTATCGCAAACAAGAAATTCCACACCGAACATTGGCCTCGCCTCGACGCCCGCATTCAAGCCAAACGGGGAAGAAAATTAGGGCTAACCTGAGCATCCCCGTAGACCTTTGTATGGCCAATAAAAATGTACTCTCAGTCAAGTCTGAAGCCCCTAAGCACGATTAGGCCAGCCAGATATTCAATACATTTATATGCAATGTTTGAATCAAGTTTCGTTTATACTGATTCGCATGAGTCGCGCTAATCGTTCTCGCCTTATCGTATTTTTTCTGCTGCCCATGCTCCTGTTGGCACAGGGCATGCGTATTTGCCTGCACGATCTGGGTAACCCCGCGCATGTTGCTGAGCACCAGCACACCACACCGCTACATTTGGAAAGTCCCTTGAGCGGTTTGCATGACCACGAAGAAGCACTGGGTGATGTTGACGTTCCATTTTCCGCCCTGATCAAGCTGTGCTCTGCGGCACTGGCATTCGCTATTGTGACCACGGTGATTTTTCTGCTGCTGGCAATGCCCCAGCGCAACCATCGTTTCCCTGCAGACGATTCCCGATCACTTTACTTTCCTGTTCTTCATCACCTTAACCCTCCCTTGCGCGCTCCGCCGCGCTGACTACTCCCGTTGTATTGGCATCACCCGCGCCTGAGGTGCGCGGGTGATCGTTCGACATTAACGTCGTGCGCTTGCGCATGACAAGGAGTAGTAAAAATGGAATTCAAAAAGAGTTTCCCGGTTGTAACTGGGTTGTTGTGCATCCTGCTTCTGCCGTACGCACGGACAGCTTGGTCGCAGGAAAAACCGCTGTGGACGCTTACGGCTAGCGTGCAACGGGCACTTGATGTGGCGCCCGAACTACGCGCCGCACAAGCAGAAATTGCCGTGCGAGCGGGCGAATTATCACAAGCTGGCGCTTGGCCGAACCCGACTATTGAATTGCGCGCTGATGAAAAAAAATCGATCGAAACGCAAAACCGGCGTGGTGTTTTACGTCTTAACCAGATCACCCTCACGCAGCCGATCCCGTTGCGCCGTCTTGAGCCTCAGCGCCGTGCAGCAGCGCTGACTCTGGAAAGCGCGCAGGCGGAACAGCGCTACCAAAATTTGCAAATCGAAACTCGCACCGCGCAGGCCTACCATGCGCTACAACGTGCAGCGGAACGACAACGGCTGGCCCAGGAGCGCCTCGGCTTCGCTGAAAAAATGCAGCGGGGCAAACCCAAAAAAGATGACCCGCTCGTGCGCTATCTCTCACCACTGGAACGCGCGCGGCTCGACGTCTTGCGCCAGACTGCGTATCAAGAAGTGGCTGAGGCCGAGGGCAAGTGGAGCGAGGCCACCGCACAATTGCGCGCGTTGTTGGCGCTCGCACCCGGCGCGCACCTTGAAACCCTGCCGTTAACACCAGCCACTATCCCGGCAACACTCGCAGCGCTACTCGACCGCTTGACCTCGCACCCCGCGCTGCAAGCGGCACAGCATAACCGCGCGGCCAGTCAGGCAGGCATCGACGTGGCGCGCGCGCAACGGCTGGCGGATCCCACCGTGGGCATTTTTCATGAGCAGGATGAGCTGGCAGGTGAGCGCCGCATTTACTCTGGAATCATGCTAAGCATGCAAATCCCGGTGTGGAACAAGAACGGCGGATCAGTCGCGCGCGCCATAGCTGCTACCGACAAGGCTGACGCTATGCTGGCGGCACAACGCCGCGATTTGGAAAGCCGCTTGCGCCAGAACCATCTGCATCTGGGATATCTGATCGAGCAAGCTGAACATTACAGTACTCGTTTGCTGGTTCCGGCCAAAAAAGTACTCGATCTGACGCGCAAAGGTTTCGCCACGGGCGAGCAAAACGGGCTGGCGCTGGTGGATGCCAGCAACACCTATTTTGAGGCGCAGGCGCACTATCTTGATCTGCTGCACGATGCCTGGTTTGAAGCGGCGGAGTTGCGGTTGGCATCTGGTGTTTCGCTACTTAATTCTTCTTTGGAGACCCAACCATGATCGCCGCACTCATTCGCTTTTCCCTGATCCAGCGTTTAATGATTTTGCTGCTGGCCGTCGCAATAACACTGGCCGGTCTGTGGGCGTTCCGCGCGCTGCCAATAGATGCCTTCCCCGACATTTCCAGCCCGCAAGTGATGGTGGTGGTGAAAGCCCCTGGCATGGCGCCGGAGGAGGTCGAGGCGCGCATCAGCTTCCCGATTGAAATGGAAATGCAGGGCCTGCCGCGCCAGAAAATTTTGCGCTCTACCACCAAATATGCGCTGTCCAGCATCATCATAGATTTTGAGGATGGCACGGATATTTATTGGGCGCGGGCGCAGGTGGCCGAACGCCTTAATCAGATTTGGGGGGATTTGCCGCAAGGTGTGTCCGGCGGGTTGGCACCGATCACCACGCCGCTGGGCGAAATTTATATGTACCGCATCGTCGGCGAGGGCTATAGCATTCAGGAATTGCGCGCCTTGCAGGACTGGACCATACGTCCGCGTTTGCGCACCGTGGATGGTGCTGCGGATGTGAATTCGCTTGGCGGCGAAGTGCGCGCCTTCGAGGTAATTCCCGATCCGGCGCAACTGGCGG
>JAUSKS010000217.1 GCA_030646595.1 Gallionellaceae bacterium
ACGCCAGCTCATTTACGAGGATAAGCACCGCCTCGCTGTCCGTATCGTCCAGCAACACAAGGAGTTCGGTGACAGCATTTTCAAGATGCTGGAAGCCGACGATAAATCGGCCAAGTTGATGGTAAGCGGTAGGGTGTGACATGGGACTTAACGGAGCGGCATTAAGGAGCACCCACGAGGCGAACCTGCCAGCAGGATTTTGAGCACACACACCGCGCGAGATGGGCTTGCTGATAAAATCGCTGTGCGTTTTTGGCCACAGCGGTGAACAATAAATAATGCGGAATAATTATTCATACGGCACATCATATTCCTGACAGTCCTTTTTCTACAAAGTTGTGCTTAGCACTCAAAATTTCAATGAAAATCCTTTATGCCATCTAGCTTGCCAACCGCCGCAACAGTTTTTCATGTATCCCGCCGAAGCCGCCGTTGCTCATCACCAATATCTGGTCACCAGATTTTGCACTGGCGGCAATTGCTGTTACCAATTCATCCAGATCATTTTTTACTGTCGCCTTGTTGCCTAGCGGGGCCAATGCTTCAGCTGGATTCCAACCTAAATTGCCGCCGTAGCAGAACACCATATCCGAATCCTTGAGGCTATCAGGCAGGGCGGCTTTCATCACGCCCAGCTTCATGGTGTTGGAGCGCGGCTCCAGCACGGCGAGTATGCGCGCCTTGCCAACCTTGTGCCGCAACCCTTCGATGGTGGTGGCGATGGCGGTGGGGTGGTGGGCGAAGTCGTCATAGACAGTGATGCCCTTCACCACCCCGCGTATTTCCATGCGACGTTTTACATTTTTGAATTCAGTCAGGGCAGCCAGGCCTTGCGCAACTGGTACGCCTGCATGGCGCGCGGCAGCCAATGCGGCAAGTGCATTCATGCGGTTGTGTTCGCCCATTATTTCCCACTGCAATGTGCCTTGAAGTTTTTCGTCAAAATAAACTTGATTGTCGGCAGCCATATGCCACACCCTCTCCCCTAGCCCCTCTCCCTCACCGGGGAGAGGGGAAGAAGAAAATTTTTCGACTGGTGTCCAGCATCCGCGTTGAATAACGCGCTGCAATGATTCTTCACGGCCATTGCTGACAACCAGGCCATTGCCCGGAATGGTGCGCACCAAATGATGAAACTGCGTTTCGATGGCAGCTAGGTCGGCAAAAATATCGGCGTGGTCGAACTCCAGGTTGTTGAGGATGGCGGTGCGCGGGTGGTAATGGACAAATTTGGAACGCTTGTCGAAGAACGCAGTGTCGTATTCATCGGCTTCGATGACGAAGAAGGGGCTTCCCTCTCCCTCAGCGCCTCTCCCGATGCTTCCCTCTCCCTCCGCCCTGATAGAACTACTAGCCATTCGACTAGGCTGCCGAAAGACAGCAGCCAAGTCGCTGGTTATCTCCCCGTGGGAGAGGGAACCAAGCCGTGCTGAGATGCCGAAATTTTGCGGCACACCGCCGATCAAAAAGCCGGGATTCAGCCCGGCATATTCCAGTATCCAGGCCAGCATGGAAGCAGTGGTGGTTTTGCCGTGGGTGCCTGCGACGGCCAGCACCCATTTATCCTGCAACAGGTTTTGCGCCAGCCATTGCGGGCCGGAGATATAGGGCAGGTTGCGGTTGAGAATTTCTTCGATCAAGGGATTGCCGCGCGACACGACGTTGCCGACGACATAGATGTCCGCATCGAGCGCCAGTTGTTGCGGGTCAAAGCCCTCGATCAGCTCTATGCCCTGCGCTTCCAGCTGCGTACTCATCGGTGGATAGACATTGGAGTCGCAACCAGTCACGCGATGTCCGGCCTGTTTGGCCAGCACCGCTATGCCACCCATGAAGGTGCCGCAGATTCCCAGAATATGAATGTGCATCTCTCGCCTTAATTCTTAAACACCCTCTCCCACCCTATCGGGCACCCTCTCCCGCAAGCGGGAGAGGGAAGGGGAGAGGGTATGAAAGAGAAAATGTTAGCTTCTAAAAATAAAATACACCGCGCCCATCAGGCATATCGCCGCGTACAGATAATCCATCTTCAGCGGCTGGTTCATGTACCAAATAGAAAAGGGAACAAAGACCGACAACGTAATCACTTCCTGCAATATTTTCAGCTGCGACAAATTGAGTGTGCCGTAGCCTATACGGTTGGCAGGCACCTGCAACAGATATTCAAACAGCGCAATGCCCCAACTGATCAGCGCTGCGATATACCACGGTGACTGCGTAAAATTTTTAAGGTGTCCATACCAGGCAAACGTCATGAACACGTTGGAAGCAATCAGCAGCAGCGTGGTAAGCAGCAGCGGGTGCGCCATTCTTAAATCATTCCTTCCACATATCAAACAACAGATGCAACGCAAGGATCAGCAAACCGCTTAGCAAACCAATCACCCCGACGTATACCAGCACTTGGGTAATTGCGGCCTCATGCGCGGGTTCGCGCCCCATGCTGGGGGCCAGCATGAATATACTCAACCAACCCAGCGGATAAAAACCACTGAGTCCAATCAATGTGCTGCAGATTGTTTTCATGCGCGCGCGCATGCCGGTCAACCCAACTAACAGCATCAGGCCCAGGCTGAATGCGCCGATACCGGTAGCGTGGAAGTGCGCACGCTGGGCATAGCGCCAGATTTTTTCAGGGCTGTCCGCATCATGCAGTGTGGGATGCAATGCAATTTCCTGGGCTATCCAGTGTTCATATCCCGCCTCGTTTGCGCCAAACGAGATTCCCATGACGATGCCAAACAACAAGGTTAATAGCGCCAAAAATAACCCAGGACGTATATTTCGTAGAGCATTGTTCATCGCGTTTTCCTTTTTAATTGTCGTAATTCAACACGGGTGCCAGCCAACGCTCAGCTTCTTCCAGACTCCAACTTTTGCGACTAGCGTAATCTTCGACTTGATCCTTGTCCACCTTGGCACTGGCAAAATATTGCGCTTGCGGATGCGAGAAATAAAATCCACTCACAGCTGCGGTAGGCAGCATGGCATAGCTTTCGGTGATAGTAATGCCCGCATTCAGCGGCACTTGCAACAGATCAAACAGCGGGCCTTTCTCAGTGTGGTCAGGACAAGCAGGATAGCCGGGCGCGGGGCGTATGCCGCGATATTTTTCATCTATCAGCGCATCATTGCTCAGTTGCTCATCCGCAGCATAGCCCCAAAATTCACGCCGCACGCGCGCATGCAGCAGTTCGGCAAACGCTTCTGCCAAGCGGTCGGCCAAAGCCTTGAGCATGATGCTGTTGTAGTCATCATTATTTTTTTCAAACTCAGCCACGCGCGCATCTATGCCTATGCCCGCAGTCACTGCGAACGCACCGATATAGTCGGCCACGCCGCTATTTTTAGGCGCGATGAAATCAGCCAGGCACAGATTAGGTTTGTCTTCCGGCTTAACCATTTGCTGGCGCAGGTTATGCCAGGTCATGGCCACTTTGCTGCGTGACTCGTCGGTGTAAATTTCGATGTCATCATTATTGACGCTATTGGCTGGGAACAGGCCAAATACGGCGTTTGCACCCAACCACTTTTCATCAATAATGCGCTTAAGCATGGCTTGTGCGTCTTTGAATAAATTGGTTGCCGCTTCGCCCACCACTTCGTCGCTCAAAATTTTCGGATAACGCCCGGCCAGCTCCCAGGTCTGGAAGAATGGCGTCCAATCTATATGTTCGGCTATTTTGTCCAGCGGGTAATTCTCGAATTTATGTACACCCATTAGCCAGGGTTTGGGCGGCGTAACCTTTTTCCAGTCGGTTTTCAGTCCGTGTGCACGCGCATCGGCCAGGCTGTAGCGCGCGCCTTGACCTTTCTTATTAGCGTGTTGCTCACGCGCCTTGGCATATTCGGCCTTGATACCTGCGACATAGTCATCACGCAATGTTGCGCTCAGCAAATTGCTGCACACACCGACCGCGCGCGAAGCATCGGTGACATAAATAGTTGCGCCGTTGCGATAGTTAGGCTCAATTTTTACCGCGGTATGAATGCGCGACGTGGTCGCGCCGCCGATCAGCAGCGGCAATGTAAAACCTTGCCGCTGCATTTCCTTGG